>DASXPO010000181.1:0-4409 GCA_036493535.1 Casimicrobiaceae bacterium | reverse complement strand
GATCGCGTCATCGCCGAGCATCTCGGTGACGAGCGAGTTCGCGCCACCGCCGAACGTCGGAGCGAGGATGGTCCCCGCCGAGTTGATGACGTAGACGTCGCTCTGTCCCTGATAGGTACGGAGCTGATTGATCTCCTGCTCGAAATCGGAGTAGTCGACGGCAAATACGTGCGCGGGCAAGCCGAGCCGTTGCCAACGTGGATCGTCGCGATCGAAGCCGCACTTGAAATCGCACGCGACCGGAGTGAGACGGCCCTGCCGATCGGGGCGCATGCGAATCGGATTCAATTCGAGCGTCGTCATGCCGAAATCGTGGAACAGTTCCCACAGCTTCGGCAGCTGTTGCACCAGCGGCGAGATCAATTCCTTTGGCGCATTGAGCTCGGAAAGCGCGTTGGCGACGACGAACGCCTTGAGTCCGGTCAGCGGATCGAACGGGACCGTGGCGACGAGCTTCTTGTCGAGCTCTTCGATGTCCATCCCGCCGTGATGCGTGAGCGTCATCGTCGGCGCGCGGAAATGCGTCGAATCGGTGATCGAAAAATAGACTTCATGCTCGGCGGGGACCGCGCCCTCGAACGTGACGCCGTTCGCCTTCGCGTACTGATTGCCGTGCCGGTGCTCGACGAAGTACAGTCGCTCTTTCTCCTTCAACGCCGTCTTGAGATCCTTCGCGCGGCCGAGCAATCCCGCCTTGCCTTTCTTGCCGACGCCGCCTTTGAACACCGGCTTGACGAATACCGAACCGTGTCGATCAATGAGCGCCTTGATCTGCTCTTCGCTCGCGTCGGGCCCGAGCACTTCGGAAGACGGAAAACCTGCGAACTGAAGCAGCCTGGATCCGTACAGCATGCCGGTGATCTGCACCGTGCCTCCGCCTAGTCGACTCAATCCGTTGAACGGCGCAAGTCTGCGTCGCCAAGGTGACGGTCGTCTGAACGGTTTCTTTCGATTCGTTAAGGCACGTTTCAGAACGCCGCCGCTTAACCGCCGTTCAGGATCGCTTTAGCCTGGCTTCATCTGATCGTACGAGACTTGTCCTCCTATGACGCAATTGTGAACCTCGAAGGGGTGAGCATGAAGAGGAGTTTTGGGTTGGCGCTCGCTGTCGTTGCGGCGCTCGCAACGAACGCGCCCGCGCAAGTGCCGGCCGGCTATCCGGCGATGTACGCCGATATCGTCGCCGCCGCGAAGCAAGAGGGAAAGGTCGTCGTCTATAGCGTGACAAGCTCCGTTCCGATGCTTCTGCAGGACTTCCAGTCGCTCTATCCCGACGTGAAGCTCGAATACGTCGTCCTCGACACCGGTCCGCTCTACGACCGCGTCGTCGCTGAATCGGCATCCGGCGCGACCGCGGACGTGGTTTGGTCGTCGGCGATGGATTTGCAGGTGAAGCTCGTGAACGACGGCTATGCGGCACGCTACGTCTCGCCGGAGACGCCCAATCTGCCGAACTGGGCGATATGGCGCAACGAAGCGTACGGAACGACGTTCGAGCCGATCGGATTCGTCTACAACAAGAGCCTCATCGATGTCCCCAAGGTTCCACAGTCGCGTGCGGAATTGGTGAACCTCCTGACGAACGACGCAGGCCGGTTCAAGGGCAAGGTCACGGCGTTCGATCCGGAAAAATCCGGGGTCGGCTATCTGATGATGACGCAGGATCTCGACGCTTCACCGGAAACGTTCTGGAACGTGGCCAAGGTGTTAGGGGCCGCGCGTCTGTACCCCGGAACGGGAAGCGGCGCACAGTTCGAGCGCCTTGCCAAGGGCGAGAGCATCCTTGGTTACAACCTGCTCGCGTCATACGCGACCGGCCGCATCAAGAAGGACCTACCGCAGCTCGGCGTCGTTCTGCCGAGCGACCACACGCTCGTCGTGAGCCGCGTGATGTTCATGAGCAGCAGGGCCGCCCATCCCAATGCGGCGCGCCTGTGGTTCGACTACTTGCTATCGAAAAGAGGTCAACAGATGCTCGCGAAGTCCGACCTCGGATCGCTACGCGGCGACGTCGACGACGAGATGACGCCGGGCGCTCTCGGCAAACGCCTCGGTGACGCCGTCAAGCCCATCGCCGTCGGTCCCGGTCTGCTGACGCACCTCGACGCCGCGAAGCGCCACGACTTCCTTGCACGCTGGAACGCGGTGGTCAATGGGCAGCGCTAAACCGCCGCGATTGCGCGGACACTAATTTTGCAGACTTTCGGCGTCGACCGCGACGACCATCGAGGCGCTTGGGCTGCCCATGAATTCTCAGGGTAGACGATGAGGAAAAAGCAAATGGATCGCGACCTGCCCACGCGCTACGGGCCGCTCGCGCAGGTACTCCACTGGACCACCGCGGTCATCGTCGTGGTCGCGTACTTCTACGGACCGGGCGGATCGGAGCAGCGCGTGTACTCGGTTGCGCGCACTTTCGACCGTGAACTCCATGAGACCCTTGGGTTATGTGTGTTCGTGCTCGTCGCGGTACGCGTGATGTGGCGCAGCTTCGACGCGCGTCCGGACCCGCCCGACATGCCGCGATGGATGGGCTTCACGTCAAAGGCGGTCCATGCCTGCCTATATATCCTGTTGTTCGCGCTGCCCATTACCGCAATCGCTGGAGCGTGGCTCGAAGGTCATCCATTGACCCTTCTGGGCGGAGTGGAGGTCGCGCCGCGGATCGGCGAATCGCACGATCTAGGCGCCACGATCGCAACAATTCACACTTGGCTGGGCGATGCAATTCTCTGGCTCGCAGGCGTGCATGCCATCGCAGCTCTCTACCATCATTTCGTGCTGAAGGATCGGGTGCTTCTTTCAATGCTGCCGCAGATTTCCAGCCGGCAGCGGCGTTAGCTGGCGCGTGCCGCGGTATTGTTAGTGCCGCAAACTAACCCTGCAGACTTTCGCCGCCGAACGCGACGACCATCTCGAATGCGGACCCCGATGTGCCCGATGCGCGACTGCGGTCGGCTGCGGCGAGGCGGGCGCGGGCAGACGTCGGTCCCGCTCTGCCGTTAAAGCCTCGCGATCGTGTACGTGCCGTCGCAGCATCACGCGACGCTACGGGCATGCGATAGATACGATACGTTGATGTTGCGTTCATAAGCAGTTTTCCTTTATTGGGAAAGTGAATTGATGATATGGGCGGCGGGCATCTCAATCTAATCGCATTTTCGGATCGGCTCGATCACTCACTGCGATCGATTTGGCCGCTTCTGAACCGCGGTCGAGAACGCCGAACAGCAACGCACCTGACCACTACAACAACATCGAGCCATTCACGCCTCCACGCTCGCGACGACGCGCAATGCGCCGGCCGCTCCTACACCGCGGGCGCGCCCTGAAGCTCAGCGAAACCGCGGCGATTCGTGAAGTCGATCGCATTGCGGACAGAGAAACTCGACGAACTCTTCCGCGCCGGCCTCCGGGCCCCGCGTGACGACGATGCCGGTCGACTCGGCGTCGATGAGGTCGCCGCTGCATTCGAGGCGAACCTTGTGTCGAGCGGAATTATCGTTGCCGGCGCGCTTTTCGCGCGCGTCGAGGTGGCGCCACACGAGCTCGAAATACGTTGATAGATCGGAGCCGAGCTCCGGCGTGTCCTGCAACGGTCCATCGTCTATCGCGTTCATGTCGGCCCTTTTCGCGTATCGCAATTCGATGGCCGTATTGCAGTCTTCCAGCGTGTCGGCGCGCTTTCGCCGCCGATACAACTGCAACGGTGCCAGTGGGACTGGTAATGGCGGCGGCACGCGTGCGTTCGAAACTGCGGTCGTACTCAACAGGAGCGACACCATGTCCGCACACCTCTCCGTTCTCCGTCGAGCGCGCTGCGCATTCGTAAAACTCGCCGCCGCCGCGACGGCACTCATTCCCCCGCACCGGCTTTGACACAGCTCGCACCATTGCGCATTGATGTCGCAAGCGTTACGCCCCCTTCATCGAGGAAAGCGATGCGCCGTTGATCGGCCCACGGTCGCCCTCCGGAAAGCATCGGTGGACGAAAAGGTGATGCAGGGACGTGCAGCCGTCTACCCGGCACACGTCGTGGGTCCCTGCCCCGCGGCGAACGGCACGATCGTTCACATTCGTCCGATCGCCGCTGCCGACGCGAACCGCATTGCCGACTTCGTCGGCTCGCTCTCGTCAGAGACGCGTTACCTGCGTTTCATGGCGGCGGTAAAAGAGTTGAGCGCGGAAACGATCGAACGATTCACTCGGATCGATCATCGACGCGACGCCGCGCTGGTGGCGCTCGCGAACAACAGGGGCGCCGATCGTGTCGTCGGCGTCGCCCGTTATGCGCTCGACGTCGATGGCGAAGCGTGCGAATTCGCGATCGTCGTCGCCGACGACTGGCGACGTCGCGGTCTCGGTCGCTGCTTGCTGGAGCGGCTCATCGATATCGCTTCAACCCGCGG
>DASXPO010000180.1:0-32651 GCA_036493535.1 Casimicrobiaceae bacterium | reverse complement strand
CTTCGGAGGGGCTGCTCGCCAACACGGCCGACGGCTATGCGGCGCGCCCCCAATGGCGTCCGCTGACCAAGTTCGAGGCGCGCGGACAGAAGCTCGGTCACGAGGTCTTAGATTTGATCTTCACGCGCCGATAGGGGCTAGTCGGCGTGGTGAGCTTTGCGGCCCGATTTTCGGTCCGAGGCCCCAAGCCGCGCCGTGCGGTGTCCGTCCGCCAGCGCGATCAACCGGGTGATCGCGCTCCGCGCGACTTCATGCGAAAAATAGCGGCGGATGTTCTCGCGTCCGCCGGCGGCTAATTTCTCCCACAACTCGCGATCGTGGTAGAGCCGCACGATGGCGTCGGCGAATTCCGCCGGCGTGTCGGCGACCGACACGTCTTCGCCCGGCGCGAGGTGCATGCCTTCGATCGACCCGGAGGTTGCGACGACAGGAAGCCCATAGCTCATCGCCAAGTTGATCTTGCCTTTGACGCCCGCGCCGTAGCGCAGCGGCGCAATCGAGATCCGGCAACCGTTGAAATACGGCGCGACGTCGGGCACGTAGCCGGCGATGACGAAATCGGGCGCCGCGAGCGCCTTGATCGGCGCCGGCACCATGCTTCCGACGATGATCGTTCGTACGCCCGGCAGGCGCTCGCGCAACAGCGGCAGAATTTCACGCGCGTACCACAGGACGGCGTCGGCATTCGGCGGATGCTGAAATCCTCCGATGAACACGAGCCCTTCGCGCTCGGCGAACGGTTTCCCCGGCGGCAGAAGCTCGTGAATCGTCGACAGCACCATGATTCGCGCTTCGGGCAGAAGCTCTTCGAGCAGCGCCTTTTCGGTCGGACTCACGACGAGCGTCACATCGGCCTTGCGAATCAACGCGAGCTCTTCGTTACGTTTCGCTCGCGCAGCCGCCTTCGCCGCAGCGCTGCCCTCGAGCTCGGCAAGTCGTTCCTCGCGCAGAAAATGCAAGTCGACGGTGTCGAACACGCACAACGCATGGGGCGCGAACGAGCGCACCGCATCGATGTGCTTGGTCACGATGTAGTGGCGCGCGATGACGATCACGTCGAACTCGGTGCCGCGCACATCGAGCAGCGCCGCGATCGAATCGACGTACGGCGCGAACAGGACTTCGACGCCGCGCCGCTGCAGCTCCGCGACATAAGGTTGCCGATATTCGAGATTGTCGGCAATGAACGTCATCTTGCACTTGAGCGACGTCAGCATCTCGAGGATCGCCTGCATGCGCAGCGAGCCGGCGTCCTGATCTGGCGTCAGCATGCAGGCCTCGATCACCAGTACGCGACGCACGACGGTGCGATCGCGCGCGATCTCGACCCGCACGCCGTTCGGCTCGTGCGCCGCAAGCGCATTCGACCACTTCGCAGCGAACGTGTTGCGGTTCGCGATCTGATTGCGCTTGACACCTTCGGTCGGATCGGTCCCCGACGTGCGGCCCTCGAAGTGGACGATCCTGGACAGCGGTTGATAGAAGACTTTGCGGCCCGCGGCGCGCACCGCGAATGCGAGGTCCGTGTCTTCGTAATAGGCGGGCGCATAACGTGCATCGAAACCCCCGAGCGAGCGGAACAGCGCGCGGGGAACGGCGAGGCACGCACCCGAGCAATAATCGACCTCGCGCAGATAGTTGTATTCCGGCTTGTTCGGATCGTCGTCGCGACCGAAATTCCACGCCGATCCGTCGCGCCAGACAATACCGCCGGCCTCCTGCAGCCGGCCGTCGGGATAGATGAGCTTCGCACCGACGAGTCCCGCCTCCGGACGCTCGGCGAACACGTCGGTCAGCGCCTCGAGCCAGCCCGGCGTGACAATCGTGTCGTTGTTCAGGAAAACGACAATGTCGCCGCGGGCGATCTCGGCGCCGCGGTTGCAACTTCCAATGAAGCCAAGGTTCGCGCGGTTGCGCTCGAAGCGGACGCCATGGACGTCTGCCAACGCGCTCTCGAGACGCTCGGGCGACGCATCGTCGACGACGATGACCTCGTACTGGCCGGCCGACGCATGCGCCTGCACGCTCTTCAAGCAGGTGAACGTCAGCAGCGGCTGACCGTATGCCGGGATGACGATCGAAACGAGCGGCGCATCGACGGACACGAATGACAACGGCGCCGTCGATTCTTCCAGCTTGAATTCGGCGGCGCCCGGCAAGAATCCCGGACGGCCGCGTAATTTTTGAACAACGCGCTTCGCGAGCGCCTGCGCCCCTTGATCGCTCAAGATGGTGGCGGCGATCGACGCCTGCTGCGGCAAGCGGCGGAGTCCGCGCCACTGCGCACGCGCGTCGGCCATCAGCACTTTGAGCCGGCGGCCGCCGCGCCGAATCGGCGCCGTCATCCGCCACGCCTTGGACGTTTCGATTTCCGCGATCCGATCACGCGCCTTCTCGACTTCAGCCTCGAGGTGGCGAATGTGCGCAAGCATCACATTGGTCTGCACGTGCGTACCGCTCATTTGAAGCTGCAACGACGCGATCGATCGCTGCGCGATGAGCAGCTCCGATGCAAGCTGCTGCTTGTCCCCTTGCGCCTTGTCGCGCACGGCGCGAAAGTGCTCGAGCTGCGCGTTCACTTCCCCGAGCCGCCGCTTCAACTGCAGGCGCGCCTCGTTGTGTCCGCATTCGACGCCGGCGCTGTAGAGCTGCGGGAGGGTGAGGTCCGGCGTGTCGGCGCTTCGTGAGCGGGCGCTGAAATGGCGCTCGTCAAGCGCAGGCAGCGCGGGAAGCGGACGCCGCGCTCTCGCGCCTTGCGGGATTGCAACCTCGTACAGCGCGAAATAGCGGCCGCTGTCCATCAGGAGACGATGCGAAGCGGCCGCTCGATCAACGCAGGCAGAGCCGCTTGTCCGGCGGCCGTCATGAGCGCCGCATTCCACTCGGCGGCGGTCGCGTTCCAGGGGACCGTGATCGCATGCGGATATCCGATCATCCGCTCCGGCAATGCGCCAAGCGCGGACGCCACGATGGGGACGCCCGACGAAAGCGCGACCGACATCGTGTAGGCGTAGGTTTCCGGAACCTGCGCGGGAAACAGAATGACGTCGGGTTTTTCCGCAAGCAACAACTGAAAAAGCCCGGCATCCTGGTACTGGCCCTGGATCGTGAGGGGCGCTTCCGGGAATTGCGGCACGGGCTCCGTCGTCGAGCCCAACACACGAAACGTCAACGGAAGGTCGCGTGCGCGCGCATCGTCCGCGCACGCGGCGACAACGTGCAATCCTTTCGCGGGCGACAAATTGCCCAGCACGACGACCCGCACCATGCGCCTCAATTGCGCGGGCGTCTCTTCGGGATGGGGCCACACGTTGATCGTGAGCTCCGGAAAATAGCGATGGATGCGCTCCGCGACATCGTTCGAAGGGGCGATCAACCGGTCGGCGCCGCGCAGGAACTCCGCGAAGACGCCACGCCACGCGTTGATATCGAGGCCCCATTGACCGGGGCGACGCGCCAAGCATGCTGCGCATCCCATTGCGTCGGGCTCGCCGCAGTAGCGGCCGTCCTCGGTGACGAGATGGTATTGCGGACAGATGGCGAAATAGTCGTGCAGCGTGCAGTCGAACGGAACGCCGACCGCAGAGGGAAGCGCGAGGATCGCGCGCGGCAACCGATGGACGTGATGAAAATGCATGCGCGCGACGCCGATCGATTTCAGCACGTCGGACAGAAGCGGCAGCTCGTCCGGCAAGTCGAAATAGGCAGCGAAACTCTCGCCTTTGCGCGGCCAACAGAGCTTCACCGTATTGTCATCGGCCGGTTCGATGTACAGGACTTCGGCGCGTTCGCTGATCAACGAGGCGAGATCGTCCATGTAACGGCGAATCCCGCCGCCCCACGGATGCGACACGAAAACGAGCAGCTGTTGCGGCAGCTCGGCCAACCGCAGCAGATCGACGCGGCGTGCGAACGGCCGTGCGGGCTCGCTTCGCGTAAGCGCCTGCGCCTCTTCCGGGTACGACGGATAGAGCTTCGAGAGCGCGTGCTGCGTGCGCGCCGCAAGCCCGGCGGCCTTGTCGGCGCCAAACGATGCGTGGCCGCGATGCGCGACAAAAACGTCGCCGGCGAGCAAATGTCGAAAGCCCGCACTGCCGGCGCGCAAACAGAAATCGATCTCGATTCCGTAATCGCTGCCGAGGGGCGCGCCGTCGAATGCGCCGACCGCCGCGACGCAATCGTGCCGAAAGTAGAGACATGGACCATGGATCACCGGCAACGCAAGGCTCTCGCCGCGATTCGCGTGGGCGAAGAGCGCGTCGAGCGAGGCGGGCGTATAGCCCTCTGGCAGCTTGTTGTTCCCGTTGAGAGATGGATAGGTCGCCACGCCCGCGGCGTTCGTGAATGCGCCGACGACGCCGACGCCCGACGCGCTCGCGTGATGCGCCAGCCGATCGAGCCAATCGCCGGCGACTTCCGCATCGGCGTGGAGGACGACCTTGTCGCGATCGCGATGCAGCGCGAACGCGCGATTCATCGCGGCAGCGCAGCCTTGCGTCGTCGCCTGCGTGATGAGCGTCGCTTGTCCGCGTGCCGCGACATCGCGAACGAACTCGACGATCGCGGTGTCAGGGCTTGCGTCATCCACGATGATAAGCTCGCGCGCCGCTTTCGACGCGGACGACAATACGCTTTCGATGCAGCGACGCGTTGCATCAAAATCGCGGAACACGGGAACGATGACGTCGATCGTCCTCACGATCGCACCGCCAATCGACGTCGCGCCACGCCGAGCGGCCAACGGATCCAGCCCGGCAACGTCTCTCGATACGCCAACCGTCGCCGCGTTTCCTCGTGTGCGCCGGCCTCACGCCGAAATTCGGCCTGCGTTCGTACCAGCTCGGCGCGGATCTCCGCGAGCGCCTGCTCGTAATCGGCTTGTATCGTGGCGACCACCTGCTCGAGCGCGGCGCGGCGCTGCCGCTCGCTCGACAGCGCGTTGACGTTCTCCACCAAATCGCGCAGTCGATCCGCGGCAATCTTGCGCGCGTCGAGCTCGTCCCACGTCAATTGACGTTCGCGCTTGGCGGCGCGCGCGAATTCGCGCCACAGCGACAAGCGGCTGTCGTCGAACAGCGAGAGCGCAGGCAATTTCGGCAATGCGACATCGGCGCGCGCGCAAACGACGACGAAATACATCGGCGCAGCGGGCTCGCTGTGGCGCGTCGGGCCATCGGGCGTCAACACATCGAACGACGCATTCGGCTCGGTCTGGCCTTCGCTCCAGAGCAACGAGTGTGCGAGCACGCGCTGCGCATACCAGGCCTGCTGCGGAAAATCGGCGTCGAGCAGCGTTTTCAATTCGTCGCGGTCGAGCTCGCGGACATGGAATGCGTTGGCGACGTCGCCGTCCTCGTTGTATACGGGGCGGTTCGGCGACGACAACACGAGCACGCCGTCCGGCGCGAGCACGCGCCGAAACTCAACGAGCATTTCGCGTTGCGCGGCGAGATGCTCGATCGTTTCGAACGATACGACGAGGTCGACGCTCGACGATGCCAGCGGAAGCGCAGTCACGGAAGCGCGCAAATAGGTTAGATTCGACAGCGCGTAACGGGACTGCGCGTGGGCGATCGCCTCCGCGCCCACGTCGACGCCGATGACGGCCGCCGCCTCGCGCGCAAGCAACGCGCTGCCATAGCCTTCACCGCAGGCCGCATCCAGCACTCGTCGGCCGCGCGCGATCTTCGCGACGGCGCAATAGCGATGCCAATGCTCGTACCAGATCCCGCCGCGACTTTCAGGCGTGAAGCGTTCTCCGGTGAAGACGAGCGCTGCGGCGGAGGCAGTCGGCAGATTCAAAAGCGAAGTTGGAAATCGTCGGCGCGAGCGTGCCGTCTCGACAAGATCAACATTGTAGCCGTCTCGCCGCGGCGGGTCACACGTCGAGCGTAACGATGACCGGCTGATGGTCGGACGCCTGCGTCTGCTGATCGACGCGCAATTCGCGGACGCGCGCTTCGAGGCCGCCGCCGACGAAAATGAAATCGCAATGCAGCTCCGCGCCGGCGGGATCCGTTTTTTGATAGATGCAGAACGTCGATGGATGCGACGTACCCGGATGGGCGACTTGCCATGCGTCGCGCAACGGCGGCGTGTCGTCGTCGAACGCGGCGAGCATGCGGCGGTGCTCGGGCGCATCGGGCTCGAAATTGAAATCGGCGGTGATCACGGTCCACTTGGGCCGGACGAAGGTCTGAAAGGGACCTCCATCGTCCATCGTGATGCGACCGTCTTGCGCATGCGCGTAGCCGTCGGCGTAAATCGTGCGTAGCGCTTCGGTCTGCGCCATCCGCTGCAGCGCCGAATAATATTCGAGGTGCGTCGTGATGACGCGGACATCGCCAAGTGGCGCCGCGACGACGGCCTCGATCGCAATGCGCGGCATGCCGGGCACGCCCGGGTCGCATGGGTAGGGCAGCAGATGCCGATAGACCTGCTTCACCGGCAACCTCGAAAAAATCATGTTGCCGAAGCGCCGGCGCCGGCCATTCTTGCCTGGCTGATCGACCGCGACGCCGGACACCGCCGTGTAGCCGGGCAGCAGCGTCGCGAGCCATGCGAATTGATCTTCGCCGGCGCTGCCGCCGAGATCGGGATCAGAAAAGTTATCGGCGATTTCCTGTAGACACAGAACGTCGAAATCGGCGATTCGCTTGGCCTCGGAGACGATCCGCGCGGGATCGACGCGCAGATCGACGCCGCGACACCATTGCACGTTCCACGTCATGAGCTTCATCGAATTCCCGCGCGCATGAAAGATTGAACGAATTGGCGCTGAAACAGCAAGAATGCAATCAACAGTGGTCCGGTCGAGAGGAGGGTCGCTGCCGTGATGATCGACCAATCGATGCCTTGGTCGGTCGCCGAGAACACCTGCAGGCCGACGGTGACCGGACGCGATTCGACCGAGTTCGTGATGATGAGCGGCCAAAGAAAGTTGTTCCAGTGATACGAAACGGAAACGAGCGCGTAGGCAAGATACGTCGGCCGCGCGAGCGGCACGTACACTTTCCACAGCGTTTGCAGCGGTGTGCAGCCCTCGACGCGCGCGGCCTCGTCGAGCTCGCGCGGGATTGTCTTGAACGTTTGTCGGAGCAAGAAGATGCCGAACGCGCTCGCCATGTAGGGAAGGCCGATCGCCAGGATCGTGTCCTTGAGACCGAGCGTCGTCATCGTCCGGTAATTTTCGACGATCAGAACGTCCGGCATGATCATCAGCTGCACAAGCACCAGTGCGAACAGAATGCCGCGACCCGGAAAACGGAAACGCGCGAACGCATAAGCGGCAAGCGTCACCAATACGAGTTGCGCGACCAAGACGACCGTGACAAGCATCACCGTATTCAGGAAGTAGCGCGCAAACGGCGCCGCTTGCCAGGCGTTGACGAAGTTGGCGAGCGTCCAGGGCGCGGTCAGCGCGAACCGCGTCGAATACTCGGGTGGATGGAAAGCGGTCCAGAACGCGTACACCAACGGGAGCACCCAGAGCAGACCGAGAAGCCACGCCGCCACCGTCTCCAGCAGATTGGTGCCGCCGCGCATCGACGGCAACGACAGCGGTCGTCCGCGAACGACGATGGCTGCGGGCAGCGTGCTCATTGATAGTGCGTCCGCCGTTCGAGGAACAGGAACTGCGCCAGCGCGGCGCCGCCGAGCAGCACGAGCAGCACCATCGTGAGCGCCGCCGCATAGGCGCTGTCCCAGAAACGAAAGCCGATTTCGTAGATGTAGTACAACAAAAGCTCGGTCGCGTTGTCCGGTCCGCCGCGTGTCATGACGACGACGTGATCGACGAGGCGAAATGCGTTGATCACCGCGTTGATCAATACGAACAACGTCGTGGGCATCAGCAATGGAAACGTCACGCGACGGAAGAAGTACCAGCGCGACGCGCCTTCGATCGCCGCCGCTTCGGCAAGGTGCGGCGACATCGATTGCAGCGCCGCGAGATAGAAGATCATGAAGAAACCGGCTTCTTTCCACACCGCGACGACCATCATCGCCGGCAGCGCCGTCGACTTGCTGCCGAGCCAGTTGTGCCTTTGCGCACCGAAGATTCCGAGAAATTGCTCGAGCAGTCCGTACTCGGGCGTGTAGAAAAAGAGCCAGATGTTTGCGACGGCGATCATCGGCAGGATCGTCGGCGTGAAATAGGCGAGCCGCAAGAAGCTGCGGCCCGCGATGCGGCCGTTGACCCACGCCGCCATCATCAGCGCGAGCGCGATCGACAACGGAATCGTCCCAAGCGCGTACCACAGGTTATTCGACAGCGCCTGCCAGAAGATGGGATCGTCCGCGAGCTGCTGATAGTGGTCGATCCCCACAAACACCGCGGAGCGAGCGCCACGCGGCGTCGAATAAAAGCTGTGCCAGAGGTTGGCGACGGCGGGATAGTGGGTGAAGAGCACGAGCAGCGCCATCGCCGGCAGCAACAACAGCCAACCGTAGAGCCACTCCTTCGTGCGCGTCATCGCTACGCTACTTGTAAGCCCGCAACAGCCGCTCCGACTCTCGTTGCGCGTCCTTCAACGCCTGCTCCGGCGTCTTCGTGCCGGTCAGCGCCGCTTGCAGGCCGTCGTTCAACGCCTTGGTGACGCGCTGATTGTCGTGCGTGGAAAGCTCCGCTTTCGCGTATGGCAACTGATCCCGGGCGACGGCTGCTGCAGGAAAGCCTGCGACATACTGCTTCATCGCCGGCGTGTCCCACGCATCGGCGCGCACCGCGACATAGCCGGTGTCGATGCCCCATTGCGCAGCGCGCTGCGGAGTCGTCACCCACTTGATGAACTTGAAGGCGGCTTCACGCTGCGCTGGCGTCGATTTCTTGAAGATATAGAAATTGCCGCCGCCGGTCGGGCTGCCGCGACTCTTGTTCGCGGGCAGCATCGCGACGCCGAAATCGAACTTCGCGTTGTTCTTGACGTTGGTCAGGTTGCCGGTCGTCGTCCAGACCATCGCGACCTTGCGCTCGAAAAAATCCTTCGGCGTCGTGCCCCACTCGACGATCCCCTCCGGATGCACTTTGTATTTCTTGACCAGGTCCACCCAATACTGGAGCGCCTCGATGACTTCGGGTTTGTCGTAATACGTCTCGGTGCCAGCCGCATTCATCAGGTTGACGCCGTTCTCGATCGCCAAAGCCTGGAATAGCCAATACGGAAAACCCGACGACGGAATCTGCACGCCCCATTGCGTCACCTTGCCGGAGCCGTCGTGCTTGGTGAGCTTCTGCGCGACTTCGGCCATCTCTTTCCAGGTCGCGGGCGGCTTGTTGGGATCGAGTCCCGCTTCCTTGAACGCGTCCTTGTTGTAATAGAGCACGATGGTCGAACGCTGGAACGGAATGCCCCATGTCTTGCCGCCGGTCTGGCTGTTCTCCATGAAGGCGGGAAAGAAGCTCGCGAGCCATGCTTTGTCTTCCGGCGTCTTCACCATGTCGTCGAATGGAACGATCGCGTCCTCGTCGATCAGCGTGAACATGTCGGTCGATAGGAGGATCGAGGTCACCGGCGGCTCGCCGCTCTTGACTGCCGTCAACGCCTTCGCAATCGATTCCTGATAGCTGCCCGCATAGATGGGCTTCAGCTTGATTCCCGAATTTTCCTTTTCGAAATCCGCCGCGAACCCATCGACGATCTTGGTGATCGGGCCGCCGACCGCGACCGGATAGAAAAACGACACTTCGACCGGCGCTTGCGCGACCGCGACCGCCGAAACGCAGGCCGCGATCATGCCAACCGTTAACCATTGAAGCTTATGTAACCACATGGACGTCTCCCTTTCGCCAATGGACGAATTCAATTTGATAGCGCTCTAAGCAAGCATCGTCGCCGTCGATCGATGGTCATGCACTTCGCGGCGCATGCCCGTTGCGTCGAAATAATGCTGCGCGCCGGGCGCCCACCGCAGCCACGTCGATTCGCCGCGCGACAAGCCGACGCTGCCCGCGGCGCGGACCGCGGCGCGTTCAGTTCCAATGCGGCACACGACGAGCGAATCGGCGCCCAGATATTCGACGCTCTCCACGACCGCGCGCACGCCGCGCTCGAAGCCGATCTCGATGTGCTCCGGCCGCACCCCGAGCGTCGCGTTCGCATGCTCGCCCGAAAAAAACGTGGGACCGTCGGTCCCGGCAATGACGGCTCCGCCGGCGGCGGGCACAAGACGCAATAGGTTCATCGGCGGCGTGCCGATGAACCGCGCGACGAAAAGATTCGACGGAAATTCGTAGAGCTCGACCGGTGCGCCGTTCTGCTCGACCTTGCCGGCGGACAAGAGCACGACGCGGTCGGCCATCGACATCGCTTCGACTTGGTCGTGCGTCACATAGACCATCGTGATCTCGAGCTTGCGTTGCAGCGCGCGAATCTCCTGCCGCATTTCCGCGCGAAGCTGCGCATCGAGGTTGGACAGCGGCTCGTCCATCAAGCACACCGGCGCTTCCGCGATGATCGCGCGGCCAAGCGCCACGCGTTGCTGCTGCCCGCCGGAGAGCTGCGAAGGCTTGCGCTCGAGCAACCCGGTCAAGCCAAGCAGATCGGCGACGCGCGCGAGTTTGGCGTCGGACTCGCTGCGCTCGACTTTGCGCACGCGCAAGCCAAAGACGATGTTCTCCGCCACTGTGAGATGCGGGAACAGCGCGTAGCTTTGAAACACCATCGCGATATTCCGCGCGGCCGGGGGCAGCCGTGTGACGTCGCGACCGGCAATCAGGATGCGCCCCTCGTCGGCGATTTCCAAACCGGCGATCAGGCGGAGCGTCGTGGACTTGCCGCATCCCGATGGTCCGAGTAGAACGTTCAGCGTACCCGCATCGAATTCGAACGAGATTCCGTCGACGGCATGCACGCGACCGTTCGCGGTCGTCCAGTGCTTGCTGACGTGCTCGGCGGCGATGGCCGACATCGATTCCCAAAATTGACTGCGCAGCCCGATTACTTTGGCGTGTCCTCGTTCGCCGCTCGCTGGACGTCCATGTACTATCTCGCGGCTCGCTGCGGGCCTTCGCGTACTCGGGCTGCTCGCCCCATTTTGTGATGCCTCCACGGGGCGCGCAAAGGCGGCCGCCATCATAGCAAAACAAGAGCGTCTAGCCGAACAACGCCGCGATCGCGTCACCCGGATCGGGTGCGCGCATGAACGCCTCGCCGACGAGAAACGCGTTGACGCCATGACCGCGCAATCGCGCGACGTCGCTCGGCGTGCCGATGCCGCTCTCAGTCACGATGACGCGATCCTGCGGCGCACGCGCCGCGAGATCGATGGTCGTCTGCAACGACACATTGAACGTTCGCAGATCGCGGTTGTTGATGCCGATCAGCGGCGTCTTGAGCTTGAGCGCGCGTTCGAATTCGGCGCGATCGTGTGCTTCGACCAGAACGTCCATCCGATAGTCGATCGCGCAGTCCTCGAGTGCGGCAAGTCGCGCGTCGTCGAGGGCCGCGACGATCAACAGAACGGCATCGGCGCCAAGCGCACGCGATTCCGCGATCTGGTATTCGTCGATGATGAAATCCTTGCGGAGCGCGGGCACTACGCTGGCGATGCGCGCCTCCACCAGATTCTCGGTGCTGCCCTGGAAGAACTTGCGATCGGTCAAAACCGACAGGCACGCGGCGCCGCCGCGCTCATAAGCGGCGGCGATCGCCGCGGCGTCGAAGTTTTCGCGTAGCACGCCGCGACTGGGACTCGCGCGTTTGATTTCCGCGATGACCGCCGGCCGGCGTTGCGCCATCCGCGCGCGGATCGCCCAGACGAATCCGCGCGGAGGCGGCGTGAGCCGCGCCTCGGCGTCGACTGCGGCGAACGGTCGCGCGGATTTGGCAGCCGCGACTTCCTGCGCCTTCACTGCCAGGATCTCCGCGAGTACGTCGCTTTGGGCTGTCGGGCTCACTTCTGCGCCACCTTCTGTGTAACCGCCACGAATTGCCCGAGCTTGGCTTTCGCTTCGCCGCTCGCGATTGCCGCACGCGCGCGCAAAATGCCGTCGGCGACGGAGTCGGAGATGCCCGCGGCGTACAGCGCAGTGCCGGCGTTGATCACGACGGTTTCGCGCGGCGTACCGTCGACGTCCGATAATGCTTCGAGCAGCATCTCTTTCGATTCGGCGGCATCCTTCACCTTGAGTCCCCGATTCGACTTCATGTGCATACCGAAGTCCTCCGGATGAATCTCGTATTCGAGGATTTCGCCGTCCTTGAGCTCGCCGACCATCGTCGCGGCGCCGAGCGAGACCTCGTCCATGCCATCCTTGCCATAGACGACCAACGCATGACGCGCCCCCAATCGCTGCAAAACACGGACGTGAATGCCGACGAGGTCGGGATGAAAAACGCCGATCAGCTGATTTGCGGCACCGGCCGGGTTCGTCAATGGACCAAGGATGTTGAAAATCGTGCGGACGCCGAGCTCTTTGCGCACCGGCGCAGCATATTTCATCGCGCTGTGATGATTCGGGGCGAACATGAAGCCGATCCCCGTCTCGGCAATGCATTGCGCAACCTGCGCGGGGCTCAGCATGATGTTCGTGCCGAGCGCTTCCAGCACGTCAGCGCTGCCGCATTTCGACGAGACCGAACGGCCGCCGTGCTTCGCGATGCGCGCCCCGGCAGCCGCCGCAACGAACATCGATGCCGTTGAAATGTTGAACGTATGCGCCGCATCGCCGCCGGTGCCGACGATGTCGAGCAGCGTTTCGCGCTCGGGCACGTCGACCTTGGTCGCGAACTCGCGCATCACCTGCGCGGCTGCGGCGATCTCGCCCACCGTCTCTTTCTTCACGCGCAAGCCGACCGTGAGCGCGGCGATCATCACGGGCGTCAGTTCGCCGCTCATGACGCGTCGCATCAGCGACAACATCTCATCGTGAAAAATTTCGCGATGCTCGATCGTGCGCTGCAGCGCTTCTTGGGGTGTGATGGCCATGCGATCCGCTCGGGTTGGGAAGCCTTGGGGTCTCAAGCGGCGCGCGCAGTCTCCCGCGCGTGCAGAAAGTTGGCGAGCAGGTGCTTGCCGTGCTCGGTCAAGATCGCCTCGGGATGAAACTGCACGCCCTCGACGGCAAATTCGCGGTGGCGCACTCCCATGATTTCACCGTCTTCCGCGTGTGCCGTCGGGGTCAGCGCCGAAGGGAGGCTCGCCTGCTCGATCGCGAGCGAATGGTAGCGCGTGGCATGAAACGGCGAGGGGAGCCCGGCAAAGACGCCATCGCCGTCGTGCGTGATCGCGGACAGCTTGCCGTGCATCACGCGTTTCGAACGGACGATCCGTCCGCCGAACGCCTGTCCGATCGCTTGATGGCCGAGACACACGCCCAGAATCGGAATCTCGCCCGCGAACTTCCGAATCAGGGGGACCGAGATCCCGGCTTCGTTGGGCGTGCACGGACCCGGTGAAATCACGATGCGCGATGGCGCGAGCGTTTCGATTTCATCGAGCGTGATCGCATCGTTGCGCGCGACGCGCACTTCCGCTCCGAGCTCGCCCAGGTACTGGACGAGGTTATAGGTAAAGCTGTCATAGTTATCGATCATCAGCAGCATCGGAGGACCCTTGCGGCAAGCGTGAAATGGCGAAAATCCGACCGCCCGACGGCAGCGGCGGCGGTCAGCGCAGCGGCGAGCAGGTCGTCATCACCATCGACGGTGGAGCGCGGCGATGGTCAGCGAGCGGGTCGAGGAGGCGGGATTCATCAGCCGCAGTTTCCTAAAGAAAACGCCCCGACGCAAGCGGGGCGCTTCTTCATCACCGGTCGAGCGTCAGAGCCCGCCGGTTTTCATCGAGCGGGCGCTCTCATGGAGGGGTTCGCCGAATCAATCCTGCGACCAGCGAAACGATGAACAGCACCAGGAAGATGAAGAACAGGACTTTCGCGATCTCGGCGGCGCCCGCGGCGATTCCGGTGAAGCCGAACACCGCTGCGATGATCGCGACAATGAAAAACACCAACGCGTAATGAAGCATTTAGGCCTCCTCGTTCGTAACGTGACCCTGACGTCCGACTCCAGACCGGTCCCGACCATTCAATCGAAAGCATCGCCTCCGAGCATCAGCGCGATGAAGCGCTCGTCTTCCGCATCGCGTTCCTGCGCACCATCGCGCGGCGAACGCAACGATTCCACGACCGCCCAATCCTCCGTGCCCGGCAAGTAATCCTCGTCGTTCACGAAGGGTTCGGACGGCGTCCGAATACCAAAATCCTCGATCGGTGGGATGGCATGAATGATCATGGCTCGTCCTTCCCGGGCTTTGGCGCCGCCGGTGTTTCGGGCGCCGTCGTCGACGACGTGTCGTCGGGTTTCGTGCGAACCGGGGCCTTGGGCATTGCGCCGCTCAAAGACGGATCCTCTTCCTTGGCGCGGCGCTTGCCTTCGCTTTCGGCGGCGGCCATCTGCAGTTCGTCCGCGTCGGTCGCCGGTGCCGCATCGCGCGCGGCGCGGCCAACCCGACCCGAGCGGATGAAATTACGCAGTCCCTCGTTGTACTTGCGAGTCGCCTCGTAATTGCCTTCGCCGTGCACGTTCTGCTTCTTGCCCATTCATCGCTCCCAGGAGCCGCAACGCGTTCACCGAATAAACGGCGTCTTCACTTCGTCCCGCGCCGCACACGTTGGCAGCGCAGCCGAAAAAATCTTGTGCTGATTGTGCGGGGTGCGAGGGCACCCTTCAGTCGGCAGTCGGCGGAAAGAGCTGTCGGGACGGTCGAAATCCCACCGTCCCCCGTTGTCCTACAGTGCCGCGGTCGAGACGGCGAGTGTCGTCGGATAGGGAAGGGAAACGCCGGCATCGACATCCTCGATTGCGTGAAACGAGACCGCGGGCATCGTCGAACGCACTGGACCGAACATCGTCGCAAAAGACACATCCGCTGCGTCGCGGCCGGTTGCGATTCGCACCAGTCCCGTCAATGGCGAAATTCCGGTGGGATCGAACAGGTACCACCGATCGCCGAGGAAGACTTCGACGTAGCAATGGAAGTCAGGGGGACCAAGTGCCGGATCGGCGCCATAGTCGACGCCGGTGACGAGGCGCGCCGCATAGTTGAGCGCTCGCAGCAGGGCGATGGCCGCATGCGAAAAATCGCGACAGACGCCGACGCAATCGTTCAGCGTATCGACGGCTGAAGTGTCGATCCCTGACGTTCCAGGCTGAAACCGAGTGCGCTCGCGCACCCATGTGCATACGGCCTGCGCCTGCTCGTAACCGGGGGGGAGATGACCGAACTTTTGCCAGGCCTGCGATGCAAAGCGATCGGACTGGCAATAGCGGCTCGGACGCAGATACCTCAATACCGAAGCCGGCAGCTCGGTCGGCGGGGCAGCGAACAAAAGCGCCGGCTCGGTGATGTGGTGTCTCACGTCTACCGACGCCGCATACCGGACGATGAGCGGTCCGGGCTCCGCGTGCAAACGCGCGAGCCGGTTACCGAAGATCGGGTCGTCATCGAAGCGGGTCGCGACGACGGGCGTGGTCCCAAAAGACTCCGCCGATACGCTTTGTTGCGGCGTGTGTGCCGCGTGAACCAAAAAAATGAAATCGGCCGGCGCGACGACCTCGTAGGTCAACTCGACCGCGTAAGCGATTCGAACGCGGCTTCCGGCGATTGCAGAGCTGCGATGTCGCATCGGTGCTCGCAGTTCAGGTGGGCGGCAGGTCCCAGTAGGGATTGAACCCGCAGGGCGCCGGTGCATTCGCGACGTCAGACGCCGGATCCAGATCGATCAATGCGACCGGGCGCATCGCTTCCGCATCGATCAACACCTTGCAGCCCTCGACGAGCTCAAGCCCTTGCGCTGCGTAATGATGCGCCAGCGCGGGATCCGGATCGACGATGTACCACGTCCGTCGGCGCTTGTGCGCATCCTCGGTGACGACCACCTGCCGTAACGCGCCCATCGGCGCGCAGGCCGCGCGTGCCCGCTCGCGATCGACCGGCGCTGAACCTCGAAACGAACGCGGCGCGAAATCGGAGATCAGCGGAAAGCCGGGCACCGTCGATTGAATGAGGTCGCGCATCGCGCGATTCACGTTGGTTTTTTCCATGAACAATTCCTTGACTTGATCTTGGCGCTCGATCTTTCGAGACCCCGAGCGCGCTATTTGCAGAGGCCGACCATGCTCTAAAGTGCATTGCAGCACAGCGGAATGCAGCGTACTTCGATAATCTACCGTCGTAGCCAATACCTGTCTGTCAGCGGGTGCCCGACAGCGCGGCGCAGAATCACCCGGCGGCGTCAAGGCCCAATTGCACCATCTCCGCAGCACGCAGAACCGCACGCGCCTTGTTCTGGGTTTCCTGCCATTCCGCCTCGGGGACTGAATCGTGAACGATGCCCGCTCCGACCTGCACGTACAGCATGCGGTCCTTTAACACGGCGGTGCGAATCGCGATTGCCGTATCCATGTCGTCCTGGAAACTGATATAGCCGACGGCCCCCGCGTAGACGCCGCGACGCGTGGGCTCCAGCTCATCGATGATTTCCATCGCGCGAACTTTCGGCGCGCCACTCACGGTTCCTGCCGGAAACGTGGCGGCCAGAACGTCGAAGCTCGACAGTCCCCGCTTCAACCGGCCCTCGACGTTCGAGACGATGTGCATCACATGCGAGTAACGCTCAATCGTCATCTGTTCCGTCACCGTGACACCGCCGATTTCGGAAACGCGGCCGACGTCGTTGCGCCCGAGATCGAGCAGCATCACATGCTCGGCGCGCTCTTTCGGATCCGCGTCGAGCTCCGCCGCGAACGCGTCATCGGCCTCGCGCGTCGCGCCGCGCGGCCGCGTGCCGGCGATCGGCCGCAGCGTGATCGTCGAGCCTTCCTTGCGCACGAGGATTTCGGGCGATGCGCCGACGACATGAAAATCGCCGAAGTCGTAATAGAACATGTAAGGCGAGGGATTGAGTGAACGAAGTGCGCGATACAGGGAAAGCGGCGAGGCGGTGAACTCGAGCTTCATCCGTTGCGAGAGCACCACTTGCATGATGTCGCCCGCCGCGATGTAGTCCTTCGCGTGTTTGACCGCCGCCTGAAAGCGTTCGGCACCCGTTTCGCTCTCGGGCGTTGTTATCGTCGTTGCCGTTTGAAACGGGATCGAGACCGGCATCCGCAAACGTTGCCGCAACGCTTGCAGACGGTCCTTTGCGGTCAAATAGGCGTCGGGTTGCGCCGGATCCGCATAGACGATCAAATGGATCTTGCCGGCGAGGTTGTCGATGACCGCGAGCTCGTCGGTCAGCAGCAACAGCATATCGGGAAGGTCGTCCAGATCCCCGCGCTCTGCGCTTCGATGCGCAGCCAGTCGCGTCTCGATGTGGCGAACGGTGTCGTAACCGAAATAGCCGGCGAGTCCGCCGCAAAAGCGCGGGAGTCCCGGCAGCGGCGCGGCGCGAAACCGCTGCATGTAATCGCGCAGGAACGCGAGCGGATCGCCGTCGAAACGTTCGGCGATACCGCCCCGGTCTTCGACTTCGACGTGTGTTCCATGCACGCGAATACGAACCTTCGCAGGCAGGCCGATGAACGAATATCGGCCAAAGCGTTCGCCGCCCACGACCGACTCGAGCAGAAACGTATAACGTTGATGGGCGAGCTTCAGATAGAGCGACAACGGCGTGTCCAGATCCGCGTACGAATCGAGGACCATGGGAATGCGGTTGAATCCTTGCGCGGCGAACGCGCGGAATTCGGCTTCGGTGATCATGCGGCGAACCTCACTCGATTTGCGGGCTGGAACGTCGTGCGCCAAACGCGGACGACGGGGCGCTGATACGGGAACGCGAGGGATCGCGTCAGGAAGCGGTGCGCCATCGCCGCGCGCAGAGGCGGCGAACCGTGAACTCGAGAAGGTCGGAAGCCATGAGCAAATGGATGAGCAAAAGGCCGCTGGAGCGAATGCGGCGTCGACTATACCACCTTGCGTGCATCGTTCGCCGTGCGGCGCATCGCGTCGATCGTCGCGCGGTAATCGCGCTGGCCGAAAATGGCGCTGCCGGCAACGAACGTGTCGCCGCCCGCGGCGGCGATCGCAGCGATGTTGTCGATTTTCACGCCCCCGTCCACTTCGAGCAGAATCTCGCGCCCGGTTCGTTCGATCGCGGCATCGATGATTTTGCGTGTCGCACGAATCTTGTCGAGCGCATGCGGGATGAACGATTGGCCGCCGAAGCCCGGATTGACCGACATGATCAGAACCAGATCGAGCCGGTCGATGACGTGCATCAGCCAGTCGAGTGGCGTCGCCGGATTGAATGCGAGCCCGGCCTTGCATCCCTGCTCGTGGATCAGGCCGATGGTCCGATCGACATGCTCCGAGGCTTCGGGATGAAAGCTGACGAACGACGCGCCCGCTTTGGCGAAATCGGGAATGATGCGGTCGACCGGCTTCACCATCAAATGCACGTCGATCGGTACGCTTGCATGCGGCTTGATCGCAGCGCAGACGAGCGGACCCACGGTCAAGTTGGGAACGTAATGGTTGTCCATCACGTCGAAGTGCACGTGATCGGCCCCGGCCGCGACGACGGCACGAACTTCGTCGCCGAGCCGCGCGAAATCGGCGGACAAGAGCGACGGTGCGATCCGGATGTGGCCCCCCACGCTTCATCCCTTGGCTATAATCGTCGATGGAAGTCGCAACGCACGCACAATATACGGATGGCCGACGAAAAGCGCTACGAGATCACGGTGGAGCCGCGCTCGGCTTACCTACCCGAACGATCTGAGCCGACGAAGAACCAATACGTGTTCGCGTACACGATCACGCTCATCAACACCGGCACGGTCACCGCGCAATTGATCAGCCGTCATTGGTTCATTACCGATAGCGAGCATCGCGTGCAGGAAGTGAAGGGACTCGGCGTGGTGGGCCAGCAACCGGTGTTGAAGCCCGGTGAGAAGTTCGAGTACACGAGCGGCGCGAGCATACCCACGGCCGTGGGCACGATGCGTGGCGCTTATCAGATGGTCGGCGACGACGGACAGACGTTCGAAGCGCCGATTCCTTCGTTCACGCTCTCGGTTCCGCGTACGCTGCATTGACGCTTCGTTCTACTTGCGCGCCGCCGGTTTGTCGTCACGGTCCGGTTTGTGCCGCGCGGCGACCGTCCACCAGACAATCACGATCAGCACGACAAGCGCGATCGCCGCTTCGAGATAGATCCACTCCATCGTGCGTACACTCACATTGCGGTTGCGCAACGTCGGCTTGATCGCCGCGCTGTTGCTTTGCGGCTGCCAGGTCACGCCGCCGATCGCGCCGACGGCGACCGCACCGCGGGTGGCGTTCACACAAGCCAGTTTCGCCGGTTTGCCGGGATGGCGCGATGATCGCATCGAATCGGCCTGGCCGGCATTTCTCGTCGGCTGCCGCGCGCTGATTGCCTCGGCATCGACCCAGCCGACATGGCAAACGCCGTGCGCGGCGGCGAGCGCTGTCGACGGCAACAACGGCGCCGCGGTTCGCGCCTATTTCGAAAGCAATTTTAACGTATACAAGATCGGCGCCGCAGACGGCGGCGATACCGGTCTTGTCACCGGCTACTATGAACCGCTGCTCGTCGGATCGCGCAGCGCAAGCGCGCAATACCGCACGCCGTTGTACGCGGTCCCGGACGATCTGCTGTTGGTCGACCTCGGGTCGCTTTACCCGGAGCTCAGGGACAAGCGCGTACGCGGTCGTTTAGACGGCCGGCGCGTCGTGCCGTATTGGCCGCGGGCGGAGATCGAACGCGGCCGCGCACCGCTCGACGGCAAGGCGCTCGCGTTCGTCGCTGAACCCGTCGACGCGTTCTTTCTGCAGATTCAGGGATCGGGGCGCATCCGGCTCGACGACGGCAGCGTGATGCGCGTCGGCTATGCCGATCAGAACGGGCATCCGTTTCGTTCGATTGCGCGTGTGTTGATCGAGCGAGGCGAGTTGACGCCCGAACGCGCTTCGAAGCAAGCCATCGAGGCATGGGGACGCGCGCATCCCGATGCGCTTCCCGAGTTGCTCGACGAAAATCCGAGCTACGTCTTCTTCCGCGAAATTGCGCCGCCGCCGCCGGGTTCGCTGGACGCGGCGATCGATGGACCGATCGGCTCGCTCGGCGTGCCGCTGTTGGCAGATCGGACGATCGCCGTCGATGCGCGCTTCATCCCGCTCGGGGCCCCGATTTTTCTCTCGACGACGTATCCGTTGTCGACGCGTCCCCTCGAGCGCCTGGTGATGGCACAAGACACCGGCGGTGCGATTCGCGGTCCGGTGCGCGCTGATTTTTTCTGGGGATTCGGCGATGCGGCCGGGCGCGAGGCAGGAAGGATGCGCCAACAGGGCCGAATGTGGCTCATTTGGCCCAAAGGCGCGCCGCTGCCGTCTGCGAGTGCGATCCCGCGTTGACTGCGCTTATTTCGTCAGAATCAATTTGCCCAGTCGTGTGCGGCGGAGGAAGTAGACGGTCTGCTCGTGCAGGATCGCGAGTTGCGAATCGCCGCGCAACAACGCATCGCTCGTCACCACGCGCGGCGGCAGCATCGATGCGCTCTTCGCATCGTCCGCTGGCGCGGCACAAGGACTCACAGCCGCGGCAGCGGAAGCGGTTTCGGACGCCATCGGCTACGCGTGGGCCTTCATCTGCGACTGCTGATAGTTCTCGATGCCCACTTTGTCGATCAACTCGAGCTGCGTCTCGAGCCAATCGATATGATCTTCCTCGGAATCCATGATGCCGCGGAACAGATCGCGGCTCACGTAATCGCCGCAGCGCTCGCAGTCGGCGATCGCGTCTTTGAGCAACGGATGCGCGGCGAGCTCGAGCTTCAAGTCGCAGCTCAACGCCTCCTGCACGCTTTCGCCGATCAATAGCTTGTGCAAGTCCTGAAGGTTCGGCAGGCCCTCGAGAAAAAGGATCCGCTCCATCAGGGTCTCGGCGTGGCGCATCTCGTCGATCGACGCCTTGCGCTCGGATTCGGCGAGGCGCTCGAGTCCCCAATGATCGAACATCTTGGCATGCAGGAAATACTGATCGATGGCGGTCAGCTCGTTCGTCAACACCGCATTGAGCCGTGCGATTACATTGGCGTCGCCTTTCATCGCTCCCCCTGAAGACTTTTTTGCGTCAGCTCGATGTCGCGGCCGGCGCGCAAGCCAGTCGCACGAGCGTTTCGGACAAGAGGGATTTTGCGCAGGACGTGCAGCGACCGCAACCCAGGCCTACGCCCAGATTATGTGCGAGGTCCTCGGGAGAGCGCGCGCCCTGTTCGGCGGCTTTGACGATGTCGCGATCGGTGATCGCGTTGCAAAGGCAGATGTACATGGCGATTTGTCGTGGTTTTCAGTGCGCAGCCGACGGTGTCGCGGCGCGGTCCTTGAGCCACGCCAGCCCAAGCCACGCGGCGGGAATCAACACCATCAGATAGGTGAGCCACTGGCCGTAGACGCCCTCGGGACCGTACGGCTCGGTCGCGATATGCCAGAACTCGTTGTCGACGAAAGGCACGACGCCGGCCTCGAAAAATTCGTGGCACGTGTAAATGACGAGTTGCAGCGAGAAGATCAACAAAAAGATCGCGGTGACCTGGAAGAAGCGCGCAAGGTTGATGCGGCGGCCGTAGCGCGTCCAGGCCCAGGCGATGAATGCTGCGCACGCGACGCCGATCAACGCGCCGACGAGCAGATTGCGCTCGCCCTGCTGCAAGAGAAGCGTGGAGAGGAGAAGCGCGGTTTCCATACCTTCGCGGACGATCATCAGCAGCACGAAAACGAAGACGCCCCACCAGGCGGCCGCCGTGATCTTGTCCCGCGTCACCTGCTCGATGCGCGCGCCAATCGACCTGCGCATCGTGCGCGCCGTGCGCCACATGTAGACGGTCATCGTCACGACCATGACAGCGGCCGCAGCCGCGAGGAATCCTTCCCACAACGGCTTGTTCTCCGCCTGCGAAAAGAACCAGCTTGCGATGAAGCTCGCGCCGATCGCGATTCCGGTTGCCCAGTAGAGCGCCGGCAGGAGGGCCGCGCGACCTGTCTGCCGCAGGATGCCCGCGGTGATCGCGACGATCAGGAATGCCTCGATGCCTTCGCGCATCGTGATGATCAGAATCTGCAGCACGCGGTGCCTCCCGAAACGTCGGCGGGGTGTGGGACTGTCCCGCAGCATTAAAGGTAATGCGAATCGTTCTCATTTTTACACGCAAAGACAGAGGAACGCAATAGCGACGCGCCATGGCTGCAGCCATTTGCGAGTGGTAGCCGGTGCCGATGAGACGGAGCGCAGCGAGCCCGTCGCGAGCCCCGAGCCCGGGGTCCGCCTCATGCTTCTACACCAAGATCGAAAGTTACCCGAGCGGGGGGACTGAGTCAGCTTCGCGCGATTCCGTTCATGGGCGCAAGGGACCGCTCGACCGCGCGCACCGTGCCGTGCAGGAACGGAAGTGGTCAGGCGGATTCCGCCAAAACATCCTCGGCCTGGCGATCGGCGTGATAGGACGAGCGCACCAGCGCGCCGACGGCGGCGTGCCTGAAGCCGAGCGCCAGTGCCTCGCGCTCGAACAGCGCGAACGTGTCGGGGTGGACATAGCGCGCGACGGGCAAATGGGCCTTGGTCGGCTGCAGATATTGGCCGATCGTCAGCATGTCGACAGCGTGCGCGCGAAGGTCGCGCAGCGTCGCAAGAATCTCATCGTCGGTTTCGCCCAACCCGACCATCAGCCCGGACTTGGTCGGCACGCTCGGATGCCGCTGCTTGAATGCCTGCAACAGCGACAGCGAGTGCGCGTAATCGGAACCGGGCCGCGCTTGCTTGTAGAGGCGCGGCACCGTCTCGAGATTGTGGTTCATGACGTCCGGCGGAGCGCGATCGAGGACGTCGAGCGCCCGATCGAGCCGGCCGCGAAAATCGGGCACCAGCACCTCGATCTGCGTCGCGGGCGAAACGGCGCGAACGGCCTCGATGCAATCGACGAAATGGCCGGCGCCGCCATCACGCAAGTCGTCGCGATCGACGCTCGTGATCACGACATACTTGAGCTTCAGCGCGGCGATCGTACGCGCGAGATTCATCGGCTCGTCCGCGTCGAGCGCCAGCGGCCGGCCATGGCCGACGTCGCAGAACGGACAACGCCGCGTGCAGATGTCGCCCATGATCATGAACGTCGCCGTTCCCTTGCCGAAGCACTCGCCGATGTTCGGACACGACGCTTCCTCGCACACCGTGTGCAGGCGGTGCTCGCGCAAAATCCGCTTGATCTCGTAGAAGCGCGGCGACGAAGGCGCGCGGACGCGGATCCAGTGCGGCTTGCGCAACGGCTCGCTCGCAATGACCTTAATGGGAATGCGTGCCGTCTTGGCGACGCCCTTGTGCTTGACGCCGGCGACATTGGAACGACTCGCCTTATCGACTTCGCTCATCGCCGGACCCGAGCGAGCTCGCTCGCCACGCTGGGCGCCAACTCCTCGCCGGCCGATTCGACGGTGCGCGAAACGCCGAGCGCTTGAAGGTCGATCACCGGGAGGCCCGGGTAACCGCAGGGGTCGATATCGGAATAGGGGGAGAGATCCATCGCGATATTGACGGCGACGCCGTGGTACGTGCACCCGTTTCGAACTTTGAGGCCGAGCGCGCCGATCTTCGATTCCGCGCCATCACGAAACACGTACACACCGGGCGCGGCCGGTTTGCCATAGGCGGCAACCGCATGCCCGTCGAGCCAGTTTATCACCGCAGCCTCGAGCGACCGGACGATCTCGCGCACGCCCAGTCGCAATCGGCGCAAGTCGACGAGCGTGTAGAGGACGAGCTGCCCGGGACCGTGGTAGGTCACCTGTCCGCCGCGGTCGACCTTGACGACGGCAATGCCGTTGTCTCGCAGCAGATGCTCGCGACGTCCCGCGAGACCCAGCGTATAGACAGGGGGGTGCTCGGTTAGCCAGATCTCGTCAGGCGTGCCCTCGCCGCGAGCCGCAGTGAACGCTTGCATCGCGCTCCACGTCGCCACGTAGTCGGACCGGCCGAGCCGGCGTACGACGACGCTGCTGGTACGTCCCCCCCGACCGTCGCTTCGCGCCGCCCCCGAAGTCGCTTCGCGACGTCCCCCCTCAGGGGGCCGAGCGCCTTGGGGCGGCCCTGCGGCGCTAGAAAGACTTCCCCCCGAAGTCGCTTCGCGACATCCCCCCTCAGGGGGCCGAGCGCCTTGGGGCGGCCCTGCGGCGCTCATTTCCACCTCTCAAAGCACGACCTTGACCATCGGATGCGCGACGAGCTCGCGGTAAAGATCGTCGAGTTGTGCGCGCGACGTCGCGTTCACCGTTGCGGTCACCGACAGCCAGTTGCCTGCCTTGGACGCGCGCATCTCGAGCGATGCGGCATCGAAGTCCGGCGCATGTTTCTGGACGACCGCGACGACCGCCTGCGCGAAACCCATCTGCGTGCGTCCCATGATCTTGATTGGGAAGGTGCAAGGGAATTCGAGAGCGGATGCGGTGGTCGTGGCGGTCATGGCGAGGATCCTCCGGTGGCGGCCGCTCCGGGCGGCCCGCAACCCCTCTATATGCGGGGTGATCCGACGCGTTGCAACCCGACCGCGCCTGCGGCATCGACACGATCAGCGCGCGTAGATGAAATCCCGCGTCAATGGATGCGGGAGCCGGCCGTCCGAAAAGGGCTTGCCGACAAGGAGCTGCCAAAGCGATAACCAGCCGCGGTCGAAAGCATGCGCGGACCCCGCCATGTAGATCCGCCATACGCGGAATTTTTCCTCGCCGACTTCGGCGCGCGCCGTGTCCGCGTTGAGCTCGAGGCGCTCGACCCATTGCCAGAGCGTTTTCGCGTAATGCTCGCGGAGCGCTTCCGCGTCGACGAGCTCGAGGCCCGCGTTCGCAGCGCCCTCGATCACCCGCGACACATGCGTCAGCTCACCGCCTGGAAACACGTATTCCTCGACGAAGTCACCGATGCCGCTTCCGAGTTGCGCGGCGCCGAGTTGGTTGTGCGTGATGCCGTGGTTCAGCACGAAGCCGCCCGGCTTCAGGATTCGATAGATTTTCCCGAAATACCGGCCGAAGTTCCGAACGCCCACGTGCTCGAACATGCCAACGCTCGCGATCTTGTCGTACTGCACGTCCTCCGGCAGATCGAGATAATCGCGCAGCTCGACACGCACCCGATTTTGCAGACCGCGGGCGGCGATTTCGGCGGCCACGTAATCGTGCTGATTTTGCGACAGGGTGATGCCCGTCGCCTCGACGCCGTAATGCTGTGCCGCCCACAAAATCAAGCCGCCCCAGCCGCAACCGATGTCGAGCATCCGTTCGCCGGGCGAGAGGCGCAGCTTGCGACAGATATGGTCGAGCTTCTGTTCCTGCGCGTCGTCGAGCGTGTCATTCTCCGTACGGAAGTAAGCACAGGAATACACCATCCGCGCGTCGAGCCACAGTCGATAGAACGCGTTGGAGACGTCGTAGTGGTGCTGGATGTTCGCGCGATTGCCGCGACGGCGATGCCATAAACCGCGCAGCTCCGTGCGCAGCGAATGCCCGCCTTCCGCGATCGAGCCGACCATCGCTTCGGCTACCCCCAAGGCGCGCCGCGCGCTGCCGGTGAAGTCGATATCCTGATGCACGTATGCGCGCGCGAGACTTCCGAGCGCGGGCGCGGCGAGCGCCTTCACACCGCGCCAGGAGCGGGCGATGACGTCGATCTCGGGCGCCGGCGATAGCGCGATGCGGCCGCCGTCGGGCAGGACCAGCGCGACGGGAAGCCCGCGTCCGCCGTATCGGGACTCTATCAACCGCTTCAGGGGCGCCGCCATGATCGGATGCGGTCTTTGCGCTCGTGGAGAACGCCAAGTGTAGCAAGCCAGCCGGCGACGGCCCATCGGCTCGTTTTGACACCGGCCACCCTGCCCCCTACTATCGGCCGCCCGCAACAGCAATCTCTTTGCTCATGCCCGCTCACGGACGCACCGCAGGCGACGATCGTCCGGCATTCGATCAACGCCAGTTTCGCGATGCGCTCGCGCAATTTCCGACGGGCGTGACGATCGTTTGCACAAGAGCCCCGAGCGGTCGCTATGTCGGCTTCACGGCGAATTCGTTCAACTCGGTGTCGCTCGACCCGCCGCTCATTCTATGGACGATCGCGCGCCGCTCAGCGAGCCTCGGCTCGTTCGAAGCGGGCGAACGCTATGCGGTGAACGTATTGTCGTCCGACCAAACCGACCTCGCGCGCCGTTTTTCGCGTCCGCATGCCGATCGGTTTGCCGGCGTCGCGCATCGGCTCGGCTGGTCCGATGCGCCGCTGATCGACGGGTGCGTCGCATGGCTCGAATGCCGCCATCACGCACGGCACACGGCCGGCGACCATGTCATCTTCGTGGGCGACGTCGTGACCGTCGAACGAGCGCGCGGCCAGGCGCTGATCTTTCATCAGGGTCGATTCACCGGCACCGAATCGACGCCCGACGCACGCTGATCTTATCTAACGAATCATCGCCTGTACGGCAGCGTCGCTCGGATGCGGTTTGCGCTCCTGAAACGCTTTCCATACGGCGCGAAATACCGGGCCCGGCTTGCCGTCGCCGAACGAAGTCCCGTCGATCTTCGTGACGGCAAGCACTTCGCGCGTCGAGGACGAGAGCCACATCTCGTCGGCGGACATCGCCTCGCGGCGCAGCACCGGACGCACTTCGACCGGCAACCCGACGGCGCGCGCGATCTCGAGGGTCGCGTCGTACGTGATGCCCGGAAGCATCAGGTGATCCTTCGGCGGCGCGACGACGGCGCCATGCTTGACGATCAGCACATTCGACGCCGATGCCTCGGTCAGGCGATCGTCGCGAAACAGCACAGTCTCGACCGCGTTGTGATCGACGGCGAGCTGGCGCATCAGCACGTTGCCGAGCAGCGATATCGTCTTCAGGTCGCAGCGATGCCAGCGGTTGTCCTCGGCGGTCACCACGGCGACGCCATTGTCGATCTGCTCCCGCGTGGGAAACGGGAACGGATTGCTCATCATGAAAATCGTCGGCGGCACGCCGGGTGGGAACGCGTGATCGCGCTTGGCGACGCCGCGCGTGATCTGCAAGTAGAGCGCTTGATCGGGAAACGGCTGCTTGCCGACGAGCTCGCGCACCAGCGCTTCCCATTGATTTTCCGTATGCGGATTGGCGAGGCGAATTCCGTCCAGGCTGTATTGCAGCCGGCGCAGATGATGCGGCATCCGAAATGCCTGGCGCGCATAAACGGGAATCACCTCGTAGACGCCGTCGCCATAGATGAATCCGCGATCGAGCACTGAAATGCGAGCGTCCGCGAGCGCGAGGAATTCGCCGTTCAAATAGACGATCTGATCCGGATTCAGCATTCGGCTCTCCGTCACTTCGCAAACCACAAGCGTACCGTATCCCAGGCGCGGCCGAATAAATTCGCAGGCGCGACATCCTCGAGCGCGATCAATGGAAATTCAGCCATCGGCCGGCCCTCCAGCGCAACTTTGACCACGCCTACGCGCTGCGCACGCGCGACCGGCGCGACCAGCGGCTCCTGCGCTTCGAGCGTGAGCGCAAGATTGCCGGCCTTGCCTTTGGGAAGCGTCAGATAGCGATCGGCGAGAAAGCCCGCCTTGATCTCGGCCTGCGCGCCTTTCCATACACGCAGCGTCGACACCGGTTTGCCCGATTGATAGAGCTGCACGGTGTCGAAGGTCTGGAACCCCCAGTTCAAAAGCTTTTGCGCCTCCGATGCGCGCGCGGGATCGGAATTGGCGCCGAGCACGACTGCGAGCAGACGCCGATCACCGCGCTTCGCCGACGCGACGAGACACCAGCCCGCCGCTTCGGTATGGCCGGTCTTGACGCCGTCGACATACGGATCCGTCCATAGCAGCCGATTGCGATTCGCCTGCGTGATGTTGTTGTAGCGGAATTCCTTCTGCGAATAGATCGGGTAGTACTCGGGATAGTCGCGAATGAGCGCGCCCGCCAGTTGCGCCATGTCGGCGGCGGTCGAGTAGTGCTGCGGATCGGAGATTCCGGTCGCGTTGACGAAGTGCGTGCCGGCGAGACCGAGCCGTGCCGATTCGCGGTTCATTTTTTCGACGAATGCGTCTTCGCTGCCGGCGACGAGCTCTGCGAGCGCAACCGAGGCGTCGTTGCCGGACTGGACGATCATGCCGCGGATCAACTCGTCGACGCTCACGGTCTTGCGCGGCTCGATGAACATGCGCGAGCCCTCCGCACGCCACGCCCTTTGTGACACCGTGACCATCTGCGAGGGCACGATTGCTTTGGACCGCAATGCGCCGAACACGACATAGGCGGTCATCAGCTTCGTGAGCGACGCAGGATCGCGCTTTTCGGCAGGGTTGCCCGCGGCGAGCGTTTGACCCGATAGCGTATCAAGCAAAAAATAGGATTGCGCTGCGATGCCGGGGGCGGGCAGCGCCGCGCTGGCCGATTGCGCCAATTCCGCCGCGGGCGGAGCGGGTGCGGGAGCAGCGTGAACGATTGCCGCCACAAAAAAGGCGGCGAGAAAGGCAAACAGGCGCATGGACATCGCGCAAAAGCGGCCGATTATACTGCCTCGCATGTTCGCCTCCCTGTCTTCGCGCCTGTACATCATCGCGATGTTGGCCGCGCTTGTCTCGTTGGCGCCGGTATCCAACGTCGCGCGTGCGCACGAGCCCGACGCCACGGAGATCGCGCTGGGATCGTTGGTTGACGCGGAGCTCGCGTTCGCACGGCTGTCATTGGAGCGGGGAATTCGAGCGGCGTTCCTCGCAAACTTCGCGGACGATGGCGTTGTTTTCGAGCCGGCGCCGATGCGCCTGCAGGCCGCGTGGCCGACGCGACCGCATGCCGCCGACCCGAAGGCGTTGCGCCTCGAATGGCACCCGGCGCAGGCGGGCGTCGCGCGAAGCGGTGACATGGGCTTTACGACCGGGCCTTTCACGCTGACCGACACGCGACGACCCGGCTTTGTCCGTCATGGCGCTTTTTTTTCGATTTGGCAACGCGATCCGAAAGGCGTGTGGCGGGTCAGCATCGACATGGGGACGACGACGCCCACGGCGCCCGACTTCGTTCCTCTGGGCGCGGCGCCACGCCCGACGTACGACGGCAAAGCCGATGCAGCTTTGCAACGCAGCGCATTACTCAAGCTCGAAAGCCGAAGGTTCGATAATGGACCTGCCTATGCGAAATTGCTGGCTGCCGATGCGCGCCTTTATCGCGAAGGCGTGTTGCCGGTTGCCGGACGCGCTGCGGTGTTGGCCCAGGTGGCATCGCATGCAACTCACGTCGAGTGGCTGCCGTTCGAGGTTCGAATCGCTCGGACGGGGGACATGGCGGCGACTTACGGCGAATTCCAGGCGCGTGGCGGAACGACCGGCGAGCAACGCGGCTATTACGTTCATCTGTGGCTGCGGGACGCGAAGGGGCGCTGGCGGCTCGCCTACGACATCACCAACGGCTGATCGCATGACGCTGGAATAGCGACCGGCGCTCGCTGTTTGCCGGTTGCCGCGCCATTCGCTCGAGGAGTGCGTCATGAATCTTTGCTCGCTTGTTTCCGCTTCCGTTGTCGCTGTCGTGCTTTCGATTGCGCCCGCGCACGCGGAGTTTCATTTGTTCAAGATTGACCAGGTCTATTCCAACGCCGACGGCAGCGTGCAATACGTGGTGATCCGCGAGGCAACCGGCAGCAACGGCGAGAATTTCTGGGCCGGCCAACAATTGAAGACAACCAATGCCGCCGGCGTCCCCAAGACCATCCAGTTTCCATCGAACCTGCCATCGTCGAGTACCGCGAGTCGAAGCGTGTTGATTGCCACACCGGGATTCGCGACGCTCGGTCTTGTGACCCCGGATTTCACGATTCCCGCACGTTTCGTCCCCACCGAAGGCGGCACGCTCGATTACGCGAGTGGCACGGACCGCATCAATCTGCCCGCGTTGCCGAACGACGGCGTCACGGCCGTCGATCGGAACGGAAATCCGGTCCCAGCCACGCCGAAAAACTTCGCGAACGCAACCGCGGCGATGACGGCGACGCCGATTGCGGCCGTCGAGTTCTACAACGCGACGCTCGACCACTACTTCCTCAGCTCGCTCGCCGGCGACATCGACGCGCTCGATACCGGTCGGTTCGCGGGCTGGGTCCGCACCAACTTGTCGTTCAACGTGTTTCCGTCGCAGACGGCGGGCGGTGCGGGCGCGACGCCGGTGTGCCGCATCAGAATCCCGCCGCAGCTCGGCGACTCGCATTTCTTCGGGCGAAACGCAGAGGAATGTGCCGCGACGCTGGCGAAGAACCCGCTGATGGAGCAGGAGAGCCCGGCGGCGTTTTTCATCATGATTCCGGCGGCCGGCATCTGCCCCGCCGGCACAGTGCCGGTTTATCGTGCGTTCGACAATCGTGGCGGAGACGCCAATCATCGCTATACGACCGATCGTGCCGTTCGCGATCAGATGAAGACCATGGGGTGGATACTCGAGGGCGACGGCGACGATATCGTCGTCATGTGCGCAACGACGATGCCGGCGCCGGCTTCGAGCGCGACAGTCTCCGTCGACGATGGCATGCCGATGATGCCGCCCGGGTATGGCGGCGGCTACGGCCCCCCGTAGACGATCGCCGATCCGGACAGAAACGCGAAATCGACGTCGGGCTTGCGCTGCGACATCAAGTGGGCAAGCGCCTTGCCCGAGCCGCAGGCCATGGTCCATCCCAGCGTTCCATGCCCGGTGTCGAGCCATAAATTGCGATAGCGCGTTCTTCCGATCAGCGGCACGTTCGAAGGCGTCGCGGGCCGCAGGCCGGTCCAGTACCGAATGTCGGCGTGCTCGCCGGCATCGGGAAACAGCTCGAACGTGCGGCGGGTCAGCGCTTCGCAACGCGTGCGGTCGAGCTCGGTGTTCCACCCCGCGAGCTCCGCCGTCCCGGCCACGCGTAACCGATCACCGAGCCTCGTCATCACGATCTTCCACGCGACGTCGGTGAGAGACATCGTCGGGGCGCCGCGGTGAGCACCGACGGCAATCGTCGCCGAATAGCCTTTGGCCGGATACACGTTGCAGGGCACGCGTAGCGGCGCCAATACAAGCGGGCTGTAGCTCCCGAGCGCGACGACGTACGCGTCCGCGACGAGATCCTCGCCGTGTCTTCGCTCGTCGAATACGCGAACCGATGCGACGGTGTCGCCGGCTGCCAGAATCGCGTCGATCGAAACGCCGAAGCGAAACTCCACGCCCCGCGTTGCGGCGAGCCGCGCGAGCGCGACGGTGAACTGATGCGCATCGCCCGATTGGTCGCTCGCCGTGAAGATGCCGCCGGCCAGGCGGTCGCGGCACTGGCGTAGCGCCGGCTCGATCGCGAGACACTCGTCGACGTTCTTCACGACGCGGTCACAGCCGTACTGCCGCATCGCTTCGGCCGCCCCGGCGGCGCGCTCGAATTCGCGCGCAGCGGTATGCAGCTCGAGGATGCCGCGCTCGAGATGATCGTATCGGATGCCGGTCTCGGCACGCAACGCATTCAGGCAATCGCGCGAATAGAGCGCGAGGCGAAGGCATTGACTCGTGTTGCGCGTCCAGCGAGACGGCAGGCATTTCACCAGAAACGCCAGCGCAAATCGCCATTGCCGCCAATCGGCGCGAAATCGGAACAAGAGCGGCGCGTCGGGACGGCCGAGCCATTCGAGCATTTGCCGCGGTGCGCCGGGATTCGCCCACGGTTCGGCGTGCGCCGATATCTGGCCGCCGTTGGCGAACGACGTCTCGAGTCCGACGTCGTGCTGGCGGTCGATCACGGTTACCTCATGGCCGTCGTTCGCGAGATACCATGCGGCCGCGACGCCGACGATGCCGCCGCCGAGCACGAGAATGCGCATCGCCCGAGCGTTACGCGCTGCTCGCCAACGCGGGCTCTTCCGATGCGTCGGCCGTCACCGGAATGCAACTGCAAAAGAGATTGCGATCGCCATAGACGTTGTCGACGCGCGCGACGGGCGGCCAGTACTTCGCTTCCACGAGCGTGCCGTTCGGATAGGCCGCCGACGAACGCGAATAGCCGTGCGTCCACGCGTCCGCGGTGACGACGCTCGCCGGATGCGGCGCGTGCTTGAGCGGATTGTCGGCGCGGTCCAAACGTCCTTCCTCGATCGCGCGGATTTCCGCGCGAATCGCGATCATGGCGTCGATGAAGCGATCGAGCTCCGCTTTGGATTCGCTTTCGGTCGGCTCGACCATCAGCGTACCGGCGACGGGGAAGCTCATCGTCGGCGCGTGAAATCCATAGTCGATCAGCCGCTTCGCAACGTCCTCTGCCTCGATCGCCGATGTCGTTTTCAACGGCCGCAAGTCGAGAATGCACTCGTGCGCGACGAGACCGCCGGGGCCGCTGTAGAGCACCGGATAATGCGGCGCGAGTCGTGCGGCGATGTAATTCGCAGCGAGGATCGCGGACTCGGTCGCATCGACCAGGCCGGTGCCGCCCATCATCGCCATGTACATCCACGGGATCGGCAGGATCGAGGCTGACCCATACGGCGCGGCGCACACCGGTCCGATGGCGCTAGACGGCGGATCGGGCAGATAGCGATGCCCGGGAAGAAACGGCGCGAGATGCGCTTTACATGCAACCGGACCGACGCCCGGACCGCCGCCGCCGTGCGGAAT
>DASXPO010000179.1:0-12396 GCA_036493535.1 Casimicrobiaceae bacterium | reverse complement strand
GATCGTCGATGAGATTCACGCGATGGTCGGCAGCAAGCGCGGGGCGCACCTGGCACTGTCGCTGGAGCGTTTGGAAGCGCTCGCCGGGCGCAGGCTCACGCGCATCGGCCTGTCCGCAACCCAAAAGCCCATCGAGGAAGTCGCGCGGTTTCTCGTCGGCACGCGGCACGTCCGTCCCGACGGCAATCCGGACTGCACGATCGTCGATGTCGGCCATGTCCGCGACCGCGATCTCGCCATCGAGGTGCCCGCCTCCCCCCTCGAGTCCGTCATGTCCGGCGACGTCTGGACCCAGGTGTACGACAGGCTCGCCGAGCTGATCGCCGAGCACAGAACGACGCTCGTCTTCGTCAACACGCGCCGCCACGCCGAACGGGTTGCGCGCCATCTCTCGGAACGCGTGGGTGAGGACAAGGTGACCGCGCATCACGGGAGCATGGCGAAGGAGCTCCGGCTCAAGGCGGAGCAGCGGCTGAAAAACGGCGAGCTCAAAGTGCTCGTCGCGACGGCGTCGCTCGAGCTCGGCATCGACATCGGCGATGTCGAGCTGGTCTGCCAGCTCGGATCGTCCCGCTCGATCGCGACGTTCCTGCAACGCGCGGGCAGGGCGAGCCATCAGGTCGGCGGCGTGCCGAAGGCGCGAATCTTTCCGTTGTCGCGCGACGAACTGGTCGAATGCACGGCGCTGCTCGACGCGGTACGCCGCGGCGAGCTCGATCGCCTGCACATTCCGCCGAAGCCGCTCGACGTGCTCGCGCAACAGATCGTTGCGGAAGTCGCAGCACAGGAATGGTCCGAACGCGAATTGCTCGAGCGCGTGCAGCGCGCGTACCCGTATGCGTCGTTGACGCCGGAAGAATTCCGCGAAGTAGCCGCAATGCTGGCCGCGGGATTCAGCACGCGGCGCGGTCATCGCGGCGCTTACCTGCATCGCGATGCAGTGAACGGCATGCTGCGCGGCCGCCGCGGCGCGCGCTTGACGGCCCTTACCTCGGGCGGCGCGATTCCTGACACGGCCGACTACGACGTCGTGCTCGAGCCTGCCGCGCAGAAGGTCGGGACCGTCAACGAGGATTGGGCGGTCGAAAGCCTCGCCGGCGACATCTTTCAGCTCGGCAACACGTCGTATCGAATCCTGCGAGTGGAAGGCGGTCGCGTTCGCGTCGAGGATGCGCACGGCCAGCCGCCGACGATTCCGTTCTGGCTCGGCGAAGCGCCAGCACGGAGCGCGGAATTGTCGCAAGCGGTGTCGCGGTTGCGCGAAGGATTCAACGCTGCCCCGGATGCGGCGTCCGCAATGACGAGCGTCATTGCGCCGATCGGCATCGCGCGGCCCGCGGCGGAACAATTGGTCGACTATCTCGCGTCGGCGCGCGCAGCGCTCGGCGTGTTGCCCACGCAGGACATGATCGTGTTCGAGCGTTTTTTCGACGAGTCCGGCGGCATGCAGCTCGTGATTCATTCGCCGTTCGGCAGCCGGATCAACCGCGCGTGGGGATTGTCGCTGCGCAAACGCTTCTGCCGCAAGTTCAATTTCGAGCTGCAGGCGGCCGCGACCGAAGACGCGATCGTGCTTTCCTTGTCGACGGGCCACAGTTTTCCGCTCGAAGAAGTCGCGCGTTATCTGCACAGCAACAGCGTGCGACCGTTATTGATCCAGGCGTTGCTCGACGCGCCGATGTTCGCGGCACGCTGGCGCTGGGTCGCCGGAACGTCGCTTGCGTTGCCGCGCTTCGGCGGCGGCAAGAAGGTGCCGGCACCGCTGCAGCGGATGCGCGCCGAAGACTTGATCGCGTCTGTTTTCCCCGATCACATCGCGTGCGCCGAAAATCTGGTCGGCGAGCGCGAAATTCCCGATCATCCGCTCGTGCAGCAGGCGATTCACGATTGTCTCCACGAGGCGATGGATATCGACGGACTCGAAGCGCTGCTCCGCCGCATCGAGTCCGGTGATGTTCGAATCGTTGCGCGCGACTTGACGGAGCCGTCGCCGCTTGCCGCCGAAATCCTGACTGCGCGACCTTACGCTTACCTTGATGACGCGCCGCTGGAAGAGCGCCGCACGCAAGCGGTGATGAGCCGGCGCTGGCTCGATCCCGCGGATGCGGCGGAGATCGGCCGGCTCGACGTGGCGGCCATCCAACGCGTGCGCGAGGAAGCATGGCCGGAGGCGGGCAGCGCCGACGAGATGCATGACACGTTGCTCGGGCTCGGATTCGTCACCGACGCTGAAGCGAGCTCGAACGACACGTGGCGCGGGCATCTCGTCGCGCTCGCGAGCGATCGCCGCGCGACCTTGCTTCGTGCCGGTGATCGTGCGCAGTTCTGGGTCGCCGCGGAACGGCTGCCGCAATTCGACGCGGTATTCCCTGGATCGCTGCGCACACCGGCGATCGACGCGCCTGAAGAATTCCAGCGCCGGACATGGTCGCGCGAAGAAGCCGTCGTCGAGATCGTTCGCAGTCGGCTCGAAGGTCTCGGGCCGATCACCGCGACGGCAATCGCCGAGTCGATGGGCACGCAACTTGCGGATATCGAAGCGGCGCTGGCAACGCTCACGACCGAAGGCGTCGCGATGCGCGGCTTCTACACGCCCGATGCACCGCAACCCGAATGGTGCGATCGCACGCTGCTCGCACGCATTCACCGTTACACGGTCAAGCGGCTGCGCCAGGAAATCGAGCCGGTGAGCGGCCAGGACTACTTGCGCTTTCTGTTCCGCTGGCAGCACGTCGTGGAGAGCGAACGCCGGCAAGGTCCGGATGCGCTCGACGCCGTGATCGCGCAACTGCAGGGCTTCGAAGCGCCTGCCGCGGCATGGGAATCGGAGATTCTTCCTGCGCGTTTGGAGAACTACGATTTCACCTGGCTCGACGACTTGTGTCTGTCGGGCCGCGCGATCTGGTCGCGCCTTACACTTCCGCCTGCGAGCGCGGGCAGCGGCAATCCCGGACCGATTCGCACGACGCCCGTCACGCTGCTGCCGCGACGAAATGCCGCGCTGTGGACGCGCGCGGCGCCGCCCCCTGCGTCGATCGCCCCGCAATTGAGCTCGCGTGCACAAGCGGTCGCCGCTCATTTGCGAGCGCACGGCGCATCGTTTTTCGACGAGATCGTCGACTCGACGGGATTGTTGCGCACGAACGTCGAGGATGCGCTGGCCGAATTGGTGGCACTCGGGCTCGTGAGTTCCGATAGTTTCGCGGGACTTCGTGCGCTGTTGACCCCGTCGGAGAAACGCAAGCCGCTGGGCAACGGCCGGCGCCACCGGCGTTCGATGTTCGGCATCGAGGATGCGGGACGCTGGGCGCTGTTGAAGCGCGCCGCGGTCATGGACACCGCTGCACGTGGATACCCCAATCATGATCCGGACACCGTAGAACATATCGTCAGCACGCTGCTGCGCCGCTACGGCGTCGTCTGTTGGCGCGTGCTGCAACGCGAAGCCGCGTGGCTGCCGCCGTGGCGGGAATTGCTGCGCGTATTGCGGCGGCTCGAAGCGCGCGGCGATATTCGCGGCGGTCGCTTCGTCGCGAATGTCAGCGGCGAGCAGTTCGCGTTGCCGGAAGCCGTGGGATTGTTGCGCGAGACGCGCCGCGCAGCGAGCTCGAAGGCACTCGTATCGGTCTGCGGGGCCGATCCGCTGAATCTCGTGGGCCTCGTCGTACCGGGTCCAAAGGTTCCGGCGCTTACGAACAACAGGGTGATCTATCGCGACGGCGTGCCGATCGCCGCACTGATCGGCGGTACGATTCAGTGGATCGTCGAGCTCGAGCCGGGTGAGATGCGCGTCGTCGAGGACGCGCTGATCAAACGACAGGCCGGATCGCCGCTGCTCGCTTACTTGCGCTGAGCCGGTTCGTCCGGCGTTTTCGTGCGCATGCGGCGCTCGAGCGGCGCGAGCACGGCGAGGATCAATAGCGCGACGATCGTCGCGATGATGGCCGTCGAGGCTCGGCCCAATGCCGCCGTGATCGCAATTGCGGAGGTCGCCCACACCGACGCTGCCGTGGTCAGGCCCTTGACGCGCTGCTCGGTCTCGCCTTGTTTAAGGATCGCGCCGGCACCGAGGAAGCCGATGCCGGCCAGGATGCCTTGCAGCACGCGGCTCACATCGGTCGGCCCGAGGCCCGCTTGCTCGGCTGCAATGACCACCAATGCGACGCCCAGCGCGATCAGCATGTGCGTGCGCAGACCTGCCGCGCGTCGATGCCGCTCGCGCTCATAACCGATTGCGGCGCCCAGGATCACGGCGACCAGCAGACGGACGACGAAGCGCGTGAATTGCGGCGCGTCGGCAATATCCGAAAATTGTTCGGACAGCGTAGCCAGTATCGTCGAGCCCACGATCTCACTTCGAAGTTTTCTGCTGTGCGCGCTGCCGCAGATCGACGTCGACGTCGAGATATTTCCAGTAGCTCGAGAACACGGGTGGAGCGAATCCGCGAACCCGTGGCTGTACGAGATGGCTCTCGAGGCGAAAGACGGCGGGCATTTGCGGCATGTACGTGCGCGCCAGCTCGGACATCGTGCGAGCGGCCGCGATCTGAACCTCCTCGTCGGCGGTGTGCACGAACTGCTCCATCGCACGGTCGTATTCGGGAAGCTTGAATTGCGCGAGGTTGACCCGTTGCGGCGACTTGCTATAGAGCTGCTGAAGCTCGGCGTACCCCGACGGCGAGCCGCCGAAGCCGCCCCAATAGAGCTGGAATTTGCCGCGCTCCAGCTCCTTGATGACTTCCTGGAAGGGTGTCTGACGAAACGCCGTGCGCAGCGCGATGGCGTCCATGTTCCGCTTGAACAGCGTTTCGATCTCCCGGGAGATAGCGCCGCTTCGTTGCGACAACGTCAGCGTCAGCGGCTTTCCGTCGGGTGCGTTGCGGAATCCGTCGGCGCCGACTTTATAGCCGAAGCGGTCGAGCAGCGCTTTGGCCGTTGCCGGGTCGTAGAACGATTTCGCAGGCGGTCCGGGATCATGGCCACCTACGCCGGGGGGAACGATCTGGTTCGCCGGCAGCGCTTGCCCCGCGTAGACGATCTTCACCAGCGCCTCGGTGTCGAGGGCGAGCGCGACGGCGCGGCGCAGCGCGACGCGTTCATTGCCGAGACCGCCGATCATCGGATCGACGACATTGAAGTAGAGCGAGAACACGAACGGCTCGGGATACACGACCCGCGTCACGCCGCGTGCGACGTACTCGGGTCGCAGCTTGTTGTCGGCGAGCGGTCGTGTCGCCACTTCGCCGCGGAGCGTCGCAATGTCCAGGCCGCCGCTCTCGAATTCGAGGAGTCGCGGCAGGTCTTCGTCGATGATGCTGATATCGATGACGCCGATTTGCGGAAGCTCGACATTTTGCATGCTGCGCAAGAGCGCCGCGTGCGCGGGCTTAGAGCTCTCGGGAAAGCGGACCTTGCGGTAACGCGGATTCGCTTCGAGGACGAGTCGCGAGCCGCGTCTCCATTCTCGCAATCGGAATGGCCCCGTGCCGACCGGCCGTATGCGCAGATCAGCGCCGGCCGATTCGACGACCTCGCGCGCGCACGCGCCCACGAAGCCCAGGACGTCGCGAATGTTCGGATAGTTGGGTTCGGTGAGGCGAATCTGAAAAGTGTAGCGATCCAGTGCGCGCAGGCCTTCGATCGGGCGGTCGAAGTCGAATTTGCCCGCTTTCGCCGCTTGATCGACGACCGGACGGGCGCCGACGATTAGATTGGTGAAAATGGGCGAGCCGCCGCGACGCCCATTCGGATCGATCCAGCGTTTGTATGCGTAAACGTAATCATCGGCGGTGAGCTCGCGCGGCTTGCCTTGGAAGGCCGAATCGTCGACGAAATAGATGCCGCGCTTCAAGTGAATCTTCCAGGTCTTCTCGTTGTCGGTGATCTCGGGAAGACGCTCGGCGGTCAGCGGCGTAAGCTTGGGCGGCGACGCGAGATAGTCCCATTCGTACGCGGGCTCGAACAACGCCATGATGATCTGGAACGACGGATCGTCGGTGTAATTCTGCGGATCGAGCGTATCGATGTCGGGTGAAGCGAGCCGCAGAACTTTGGATGAATCGGCAGCGTGGGCGTTATGCACGAACGCGAGCAGGAGTGACGCGAACAGCAGGCGAATCATGGTGTCTCCTCGTCCCAGTGCATCAACGGGCGTGCAGCCCGCTCGCGAGAAAGTCAAAGAAGATGCAATAGAGCGCAATGGGCACCGGAAGTCCGGCGAGTGTGCCGATCATATAGTTTCGGAATTTGATACCCGACATCGCCAGCGCGTAGTTCAACGTCGGCGCTGTCTGAAAAAGTATGCGCAGCAGCGCGACGCTCGCGTTCGGGTGGGCATCGAGCTCGCGCAAGATCCGGACTGCCAGGCGATTGCGGAGCGCGCGCAGCGCGTCGCCGCCGAGGGCGCGGATGGTCACGAACGTGAGCGCGCATGACGTGACCGCCGCGATGTAAGTCACAACGCCACCCCACAACCGATCGAGCGTGAGCACGGCCGCCGCAAGAAACACGAGACCGGGAATGTGAACCAGATTGCCCAACGAAAAAAGCAGAACAAAAAGGACGAGTCCGCCGATCCGATGCTGCAGGATGAGCTGCCGTATGAAAGGCAGATTGAAGTGGTCCCGCAATCCCGAGATCTCGAACACCGTGAGCAGGATCCCGAGAAAGAGAACGACGCCGAGCAATCGTTTGTAGCGGAGGACAAACGCAATCGGCTGATCGAGCGCGGAGGTCCGGAACATTGCTCTGTATAGAATGCCATCTCGATTGAGGGGCGTGCCCGAACCATGAAGCTTACCTGCTATGCCATCGATGCCAACGCACCGACGATTCGCGCCGCGCCACAAACGCGTCCGTGGATGGACGGCGTCATCGACAATCACGCGTATCGCTGCCTGCCACTGAGCATCGCCAACAGCTACGGCTGGGACATTCTGGCGCCGTTCGGCTTCAGCGCCCAATGGAGTGGCGAACCCGACCCGCGTACGCTGGCCCTGCGCTGTGAGGATGGAAGCATACCGCCGACCGGCCGTGTGGCATCGCATTTCGGGTACGGGATCGTGACGTTCCAGCTTGCGTATCTGTTTCGGACCGAGCCAGGTTGGGATCTGGTTGCTTCCGGTCCTTTTAACCGGCCGAAGGACGGCGTCGCCGCGTTGACGGGCGTCATCGAGACCGACTGGCTCTCGTTTCCCTTTACGATGAACTGGCAGATGACGCGGCCGGGGACGGTGCGCTTCGAGCGCGACGAGCCGATTTGCACGATTTTTCCGGTCAAGCGGGAAACCTTGTCGAGCGTCGAGCCCGAAATCGTCGCGCTCGATGATCATCCCGAGGTCAAAGCGCAGGTCCACGAGTGGGGACAGCGACGGGCGCAACTGATGCGCGAGCTCTGCGCTGCGCCGCGTGCTTTGAAGGACGCCTGGACCCGCGACTACTTCGTCGGCCGGATGCCGGACGGTTCAGCGATTCCCGACCATCAAACCAAGCTCAAATTGGCCGAGCCGGTGGATCGACGGTCATTTCCGCCAGCTGGTTAACATCTTTGTGAACTCGAACTCGAGAAAGATCGAACACTCTATTCAATATGGGCAAGCGCAAGTTGGGCAACACGGGTTTCGAAGTCGCACCGATCGCGTTCGGTGGCAACGTCTTCGGCTGGACGGTTGATGAAGCGATGTCGTTTCGACTGCTCGACGCGTTCGTCGCTGCCGGCTTTAACCTGATTGACACGGCGGATTCGTATTCGCGCTGGGCGACGGGGCACAAAGGCGGCGAATCGGAGACGATCATCGGCCGCTGGATCGCGCGGCGCGGACATCACGACGACGTGATCATCGCGACCAAAGTCGGCTCCGACATGGGTCACGGGCACAAGATACTGCGCAAGGATTACATCCTGAAAGCCGCCGAGGCGTCGCTGTCGCGTCTGCAGGTCGAGTGCATCGATTTGTACCAATCGCACTGGGACGACGAGAGCACGCCGTTCGAGGACGTGCTGAGCGCGTACGACCAGCTGATCCGTCAAGGGAAGGTCAAGGCGATCGGCGCGTCGAATTTATCGGCGGCGCGATTGAAGCAGGCACTCGAGACCAGCAAGTCGCATGACCTGCCGCGCTACGAGACGCTGCAGCCGCATTACAACTTGTACGAGCGCGCGAGCTTCGAAGGCGAGCTGCAGGAATTGTGTATTCGCGAGAATATCGGCGTCATTACGTACTTTTCGCTCGCCGCCGGTTTCTTGACCGGCAAGTATCGCTCGGAAGCCGATTTCGCGAAGAGCGCGCGTGGTCCGGGGATGAAGAAATTCATGAATGCGCGCGGGATGAAAATCCTGGACGCGCTCGATGAAGTGGCGAAGCGCTACGATGCAACGCCGGCGCAGATTTCGCTGGCGTGGCTGATGGCGCGGCCTGGCGTGACGGCGCCGATCGCGAGCGCGACGAACTTGGATCAGTTGCAGGAAATCTTGGGCTCGACGGAAATTAAGTTTGACTCGGAAGCAATCGAGATGCTGGACACCGCGAGTGAATAGCGGATTGCCGTCGCTGGCTTGCAGACTAGGCCAAACGACGGAGGGACATCTTTCCGAAGTCTGGTTAGCATCTCTGCTAACCGGGTTAGGAAAAGGTCGGATAGCTCATGGCAACTCGTCTCGCTTATCGACCCATGTTTTCCGGTCGGCCTTCCGTGAAGCGAAAGTGGGGTGATCGCACGGCGGACGGGACGTTGCACCGCCTCCTCACGAGCTTGATCGCAGCTCGCGTGCGGGCTGGTCTTAGCCAGGAACAGGTCGCGCTCAAGATGCGAACGACCAAGAGCGCGATCTCGCGCCTCGAGAGCGGGCGTCCGACATGATAGATCGCGGACCGCTTCCATCGTCGAACCGAAGATCTTCCGGCTTGGGATCGCCGCACTCGATGTTGTCCCAGTCCACGACTATTACCTCAGTCGGCCGGTCTGCATAAACGTTTTGAACGAGGCCGCCGCTCACTTCGACGACGAGTCGAATGCGCTGTTGGAGAGTGCGTCCTTGGACAATCGCGGGCCGCTTCATGACAGGTCCTCGTTGCGCGCCGAATTGATTACGCAGTCAACCTAGAATACCAATTGAACACATTGCCATAATCTAGGAAGGTGCAGTGTTCGCTAAGTCCGGATACCTGAAACGTCGGCCGTTGAAGCTGACGTGCAAAGCTTGCTCGCCTGACATCATCGGCGACTATGCTGAATGTTGGATGTATGGTGCGCATGACCAAATGAAGATCATTGAATCGTAGCAGGCCAGAGTAGATCGTGGTTGAGTGCTCAACTTCGAATACCGCTGCCGGTTCGTTTGTTCCCCGCGAAAGCCAAATGACATCGATTCAGCGACGATGTGATCGACGCCCTTGAACCCCAACGGAGGCGTGGGCCTGGTGTCGTATTTTCGCGCTATTTGCCAATCGAGTCTTTGGCGATCGTTTGCTGGTATCCAGACATCATGTCCACTGACAACGCCAATCGCTCCTAGGAGTGTCTGGACCTGCGAATGCGACAACACAGGTAAATGTGTTCCCGTGGTTTTCGCGATCCCTTCGGCAAGCTGTCGCCATCCCACATGTCCCGAGACGTTGAATCTGCCAAGCGGGGCTATATAGATCTCGATCGTTTCTCTCTCAGTCCGGAGAATCTGTACTTTGTATTGCCCATCGCTTGCCGGCACTGTCTCTTGAAAGAGCTCGTGATAATCAGGAAATGGCAAGAACAAAGGTTCGTCCTGATCGTCCCAGAGAAACGCCACGAAGGACTCGAATCCGACAAGTTGACGAAGATCGGTCTCGCGAAGTCCGAAGAACGTTCGCCTTCCTGGATGAGACTTCGAATATCGAACGTATATCCGAACACTCTGGCCATGAAGCTGGAAAAGGGACTGACTGTGCGGTAATTTGTCCAACTTTCCAAAACGTTCTTCCAGTTCCGAAAGGAAATCGAGCTTGATCGAATTGGCCATGAGTGGCGGATCAGCTCGCGATTTTTGAAGAGGAGGCGCCGCAGCGCCTTCGTGTTGCTTGTATAGAACCGGAAATCAGAGGGGCGTAATTCTCTATTCCGTTGAAGAATGAAACATAGTCGCTGGAGCCGTGCGCAATCCTCCAATTGCCCTTAATCCCAGTTCAATGCCCCGCCGGTCTGGTATTCAATCACCCGCGTCTCGAAGAAGTTCTTCTCCTTCTTGAGATCGATCATCTCGGCCATCCACGGGAATGGATTGTCGGCCTTCTCGAACAAAGGATCTAATCCGATCTGCTGGCAACGGCGATTGGCGATGAAGCGCAGATATTCCTTGAACATCGGCGCGTTCAATCCGAGCACGCCGCGCGGCATCGTGTCTTCGGCGTAGCGGTACTCGAGCTCGACGCCTTTTTTCATCAGCTCGGCGATCTCGTCGCGGAACTCGGGCGTCCACAGGTGCGGGTTCTCGAGCTTGATCGTGTTGATCAAATCGATGCCGAAATTGCAGTGCATCGACTCGTCGCGCAGGATGTACTGATACTGTTCGGAGCTGCCGGTCATCTTGTTCTGCCGGCCCATCGCGAGGATCTGCACGAAGCCGACATAGAAGAACAGTCCCTCCATGATGCAGGCGAACACGATCAGGCTGCGCAGGAGTTGCTGATCGGCTTCCGGCGTACCGGTCTTGAACATCGGATTGGTCAGCACGTCGATGAACGGGATCAGGAATTCGTCCTTGTCGCGGATCGACTGGATCTCGTGATAGGCGTTGAAGATCTCCGCCTGATCGAGCCCGAGGCTTTCGACGATGTACTGATACGCGTGCGTGTGGATCGCCTCCTCGAACGCCTGGCGCAGCAAGTATTGGCGGCATTCCGGCGCCGTGATGTGGCGATAGGTGCCGAGCACGATGTTGTTGGCGGCGAGCGAATCGGCCGTGACGAAGAAGCCCAGGTTGCGCTTGACGATCAGCCGCTCGTCGTCGGTCAGGCCCTGCGGGTTCTTCCACAGCTCGATGTCGCGCTGCATGTTGATCTCTTGCGGCATCCAGTGATTCGCGCAGCCGGCGAGATACTTCTCCCACGCCCATTTGTACTTGAACGGGACGAGCTGGTTGACGTCGGCTTGCGCGTTGATGACGCGCTTGTCCTCGAGACGCACGCGACGAAAGCCGTTTTGCATCGCCTGCTTCTCGACGTCGAGATCGTGCACTGGCTCCTGCGACATCGAAGTCGCAAGAATGCCGCGCTCGACAGGCTCGAACGCCTGTGACCGTGCGGTTGATCCCAGCGGAATGGGCAAGGCAGGGCCCGCAGTGGGAAGATCGTCGTCGAAGCTCAGCATGGTGAAACACTCCTTACGATCAATGCATCTCCTTCAATCGTTCGTACAGAAATTCCGGCGGAAAATCCTGGCCGTCGACCCACGCGATCGACGCGAGCCCGTAATCCAGATAAAACTCCGCGAAGCGATCGCGGTTCCGCAGTGGTTCCAATTCCTCTCCGTGCAACTCATCGGCCAAATCGACCACGCCCTTGCGTCCGTCGTTGAATTCCAGCCAGACCTTGTAATCTCCGAGATAGCGCGCCTCAACGACATGACGGGGTGATTGCTCGTAACGGGCCAACGGGTACCTCCTTTCGCGATGTCGAGGACAGCCGAACGAGAACGCGGCCGGGAAAAATCGGCGCGCGACGGCTCGATTGCCTTGCGGCCGCGCGCCCCCAGCACAACAACTGCACCTGCGGGCCCTCATTTCACCTGCTTCGATCCGCTTTCCGGATCGGGGCCCTTTCGGCACTGCGGTTCCCTGTCGCGTCCACGCCAACATCGCGTTCCTGTCTGGGTTCGCGCGGGTCCGTCTGCCCGCCGGTCCGCCGTGGCGCGAGCGCTCATCTTGGCGCCGCTGTCCGTCGCGAAACCGGATCCACCGAAATCTGTCGTCTCAGAGCAATTAAGGTTTTCTTTCCGTCTCCTTATTGACACGCCTCGCAATCGGGATTGTCGATTGCACAGAATTTGACTTCGTCTTCCGCAGACGCGACCGGCACGCTCGCCTTTGCGCTGGCAGTCGGCAAACCGCCCGATGCCGGAACGGCGTTCAACTCGCCGCCTTGGCCCGTTGATTTCTCGGCGGAGGTCTTGCCCAGCGTACGAAGGTAATACGTCGTCTTGAGACCGCGCACCCACGCGAGCTTGTACGTTTCGTCGAGCTTTTTGCCCGACGCGCCCGCCATGTAAATGTTGAGGCTCTGCGCCTGATCGATCCATTTCTGACGCCGCGCGCCGGCTTCGACGATCCAGCTCGAATCGATCTCGAACGCCGTCGCGTAGAGCGTGCGAAGCTCGGCCGGCACACGGTCGATTTTCGCGAGCGAGCCGTCGAAATACTTGAGGTCC
>DASXPO010000178.1:0-6185 GCA_036493535.1 Casimicrobiaceae bacterium | reverse complement strand
CGCGAAGCTCGTGCACGAGCGCCCAGCGCAAGGCCGAGGTGACGAGCACTTCGGTGCAACCGGCTTGCCGGTGCCGCCATGAATCCTTGCCGGGTTGGTCGAGGTCAAACGTATGGTGCGCATGTTTGATCAACGAAACACCGACGCCTTGTGCGGTGATCTTGGGAATGATGCGCTCGATCAGCGTCGTCTTGCCGCTTCCGGACCAACCAGCAAAGCCGAACAAGCGCATTTGGGATGAATTCGCGCGCGTCATGGCGACGGCGATGGTCGGCGCTCGACGCCAGGCATTTGCTGCGCGAGGCTCCGCTGGACGATCGCGCCGTCCGCGACCAATACACCGGCGGCGAGGCCCGCATCGTCATCGAGTGCGGACGCGATGCCGTGGCGCGCAAAACGCTGCACGTAGCGGAAGGTCGCCGCCGTCAACGCTTCGGTCGCCGTTCGGGGGACCAGGGCGGGCATGTTCGGAACGCAGTAATGCACGATCCGCTCGTCGATGTACGTCGGATTCGAGAGCGTGGTCATTCGCGAAGTTTCTGCGATGCCGCCTTGGTCGATCCCGATGTCGACGAACGCGCTGCCGGCGCGCATCGAGCGCAAATGCTCGCGCGTGATGAGATGTGGCGACAGCGTTCCTGGATCGTTGACGGCGCCGACGATCAAATCGGCCGCGGCGATCGCTGCCGCGAAACCGTCGCGTCCCGCTCGCTGCATCGTCTGCGCCTCGATGGGGCTCCCCGACTCCGCGAGCTCGCGGGCAATCGCATCGAGTCGTTTGCTGCCGCGCGACAGCACGGTGACGCGACAACCCAGGCGCGCGGCGACGCGAGCCGCTTCGGCGCCCGCCGTTCCAGCACCGACGATGACAACGCGGGCGCCGTCGACTCGGTCGACGCCCGTCAACAGAACGCCCGCCCCGCCACGGTCGGCATGAAGGCACTGCGCGCCGGCGAACGGCGCGAGGCGTCCGGCGATGCGCGACATCGGCGCCAGCAGCGGGAATGCGCCGGAAGCGTCACGCACCAATTCATACGCGAGGATCCGGACGCCGGCGCGAACGACTGCATCGGCGAGACCCGGGTCGCGCGCCAATTGCGCATAACCGAAGATCGTCGTGCCGGCGATCAGCATCGGGTACTCGGCCGGCTGCAGTTCCTTGACCTTGATGATCAAATCGGAGCGCCAGATTTCGCGAGCATCGCCGACGACCGTCGCGCCGGCGCCGCGGTAATGATCGTCATCGAATCCAATTGCCGAACCCGCGCCGCTTTCGACCCATACGCCGTGTCCATCGCCGACGAGCGCGCGCACCGCATCGGGCAGAAGACCCACCCGTCGTTCACCGTCCTTGATTTCCTTCGGCACGCCGAACCGCATCGGTCCATTGTAGAGCGTCCCCATCACGCGGCTCTATTGCCTCGTTCGGCGCTGGTATCCTGATGAGATGAGAACCCCCACGCTCGCCCAACGGCATGCTCGCTGCCCCCAGAGGGGGCACAATTCGCGCCTCGGGGCGGCCCTTCGGCGCGAATGGGGACTGAAGAGGAATATGCGATGTCCAATCTCGTCGTAACCGGCAACGGTGACTTGGCGCTCCCGGCGCGCAAAGTCGGGGGGACGATCGAGCGCGTCATCACCGCGATTCCGGCGCCGCGCACACGCCCGGTGACGCATCCGGATACGGAAGCGGCGGCCATCGCGCAACGCGCAGCGAAGCGAGCGGCCGTCCTTTCGGGCTCGCTCGCATTGCCGCCCGGACCGTTCGGTCTGATGACTGTGCTGCCCGATCTTTATCTGATTTGGCAGACGCAGCGGCAGATGATCGCCGACATCTTCGAGCTCTACGGTCGCACGCCGGAGCTCACGCGCACGCACATGCTCTACTGTCTTTTCCGCCATGCGGCGAGCCATGTGCTGCGCGACGTCGCGGTCCGCGCCGGCGAGCGGCTGATCGTCCGACAGGTTACGGCGGGCGGGTTGGCAAGCTTGTTGAATAGCGTGGGCATCAGCGTCACGCAGCGGGTCATCGGATCGGCCGCGGGGCGCTGGGTTCCGGTCGTGGGCGCCGTCGCCGTCGGCGGTTACGCGTATTGGGACACGATGCAAGTCGCGAAGACGGCGCGTACGTTACTCGCCAAATTGGATTCGATCGCGCCGGGCTGATCTCGCCGGCGCTCTCTCATGTGCGGGCGCTACGAACTCCACACCCACCCGGCGGCGATTGCGCTGGCGTTCGGACTTGCCGCGCCTCCGTCGCTCAAACCGCGCTACAACATCGCGCCGATGCAGCCGGTGCCCATCGTCCGTCAGAATTCCGCAGGCGAGCGCGTGTGGACTGAAATGCGCTGGGGACTCGTTCCGCGCTGGGCGAAAGATCCGTCGATCGGCACCAAGCTCATCAATGCGCGTGGCGAGGGCATCGTGGACAAGCCCGCGTTCAAGATGGCGCTCGAGCGCCGTCGCTGTTTGCTGCCCGCCGATGGTTTTTATGAATGGAAGACGGTGAAGGGTGGCAAGCAGCCTTATCTCGTCGGAAGCAAGAGCGGTATGCCGCTGGGACTCGCAGGACTCTACGAGCGTTGGCTCGCGCCCGACGGCGAAGTGCTCGATACCTGTACGGTGATCACAACCGACGCGAATGATTTGCTCCGCGATGTCCACGATCGAATGCCCGTGATCATCGCGCCGCAGGAATACGCCCGTTGGCTCGATCGAACGACGAACGCCGTCACCGATCTCATCGCGCCCTACCCATCGGAATTGCTTCAGGCGCACCCGATCTCGACGCGCGTCAATGCGGTGAAAAACGACGATGCAGCGCTGCTCGAGCGCGTCGACGAAGCGCCTGTCGATGAAGGGCCGGAGCCGGTTCCGGACGAGGACGTCGTACCGGAGCAGGAATCGCTGTTCTGATGTCTGCGCGACCACGCACTTCGTCGATGACGCTTGCCGAACTGAATCGCTTCGATCGAGCGCAATTCGTGGCCGCGCTCGGCGGCATTTACGAGCATTCGCCGTGGATAACGGAGCTGGCATGGCAACGAAGGCCGTTTGCAACGATTGAAGCGTTGCATGCGGCGATGGCCGATGTGGTCGCTCGTGCGGGCAAGGAAAAACAGTTGGCGCTCATTCGCGAACACCCCCAGCTCGCCGGCAAGGCGATGATCCAACGCGCGCTCACCGTCGATTCGACGACGGAACAATCCGGTGCCGGACTGACGCAATGCTCGCCCGAGGAATTTTCGCGTTTGCAGGAATTGAACGCATGCTACAGCGCCAAATTCGGCTTTCCGTTCATCCTCGCGGTCAAGGGTTACGACCGCCGCCGTGTCATCGCGGAATTCGCGCGCCGCGTCGATAACGATCCCGATACGGAAATTGCCGAGTGCTTGCGCCAGATCGACACGATCGCGCGATTGCGATTGGATGCGCAGCTGACGAATTGATCGAAGCGGTTGAGCGACTCAGCGCGCGCCGCCGAATAACTTCCCCAGCGCCTTGCCGATCTCGTTGCGAGCGTTCGGCGGCGGCGATGCGCTTTGCGCGGGGGTCTTGTTGCTTGCCGCTGGAGCGGCACGCCCGGCTGCGATCGCGCAAACATCCTCGTTGGCGGCTGCACGCTCGATGAGCGATGTCCCGAGCATGCTGAGGCCTCCGGTACTAATCGCAGCGCCGATCTTTGCGACCACGGCCGCCGATCCGGCGGCGTCGATCGAGACGCCGGGATGTTCGAATGGACCTTTGAAGCGCACGAGTTGGGCCACCTGCGGAATGTCGATCGGGATGCCCTGCTTGATCAGCGGATGCAGGGCGAGGTCGAGCGTTTCGCTGCGAAAGTCGAGCGTGCCGCTCGCCGATACGCTGACCTTTTTCGAATCGATCGCCAACGATCGGTCGACATGTGCAATACCATCCTTCAAGGGCAGCCGAACGACGGCGCATTCCAACTCGGTCGACGCATCGCCCTCGCGAAACGGATTGAGCGCCTGTGCGAGCTGATCGAGCGCGTGATCGAGATTGAGCTTGGTGTTGACGAGCGTTGTCGGCCCGACCCTCGCGAAAAATGTCCCAGTGGCGCTGCTGGCCCAAGCGTGCGGCGACAATCCGTGCGCCGTGATGTGGACGTCAAGCGTCGTTGCGCCGCCGCGCGTCTGCCGCGGCGTTCCGACGGCAGCGAGAATGACGGCAAGATCGAGGTTGCGTCCGGTCATGCGAGTCGCCATCGTCGGCGCCTGCGCGTGCGTCGCATCGAGCGCAAACGAGCCGGCGAGCGTCCCGCCCAATGCCCCCGCCTGCCATTTCGAGACTTCGAGCTTGCCGTCGCGCAGCGAAAGCGAGACGTCGACGTTGGAAACCTTTGCCCCATTTTTCAGCGTAAGACCGGCCATTGTCAGGTGGCCATCGGCATCGAAGGCCTTCAACGCATCGATCGGTAGCGGCTCATCGCTGAAGATGAATTTGGACGCGGGTCGTGGCGCCGTCGCGGCGGGCGCAGTGACGATGGGAACAGGAACGTCGGCCAGCGCCACCGCGGGCGCGATCAACTCGAATGTGTACCGCTTACGGCCGTTCGCGGATGCAACCGCGACGTGTCCTTGGGCCTTGAACGATGCGAACGTCAGGTCGAGGTCGTCCAGCTGAATCGTGTCGCCTTGCACCGCGAGCTTCGTGGTGATCGAAAACGGCTTATCGTCAACCGTGCCATTGGCTTCGACCGGGTATGGCCATTTGCCGGCGCGCAGAGCATCGAGCGGTCCGAGATTACCGGTCAGCGACAGCGCGATATCGCCGACCTTTCCTCGAAACTCGGCGCGCACGGGCGCGTCGCCGTTTCGCGCCTGAATCGCAAGATGGTCGATTACGACGCGCGTCGTCTTGCCGCTCGCGCCGTCGACATACATCACCGTTCCGTTGTCGATCGCAAAGTTGCCGACGCCGAATGCACCGGCCGCCGCGGTCGATGTGGCGGACGCAGGTGTCGCGGCAGCGGCGCCGGATCGCGGTCCGAAATCCCAATTCGCATGGCCTTGCGCGTCGGTTTCCAGCACGATCACCGGATCGGTCAACGTCACCTCGACGACTTCGAATCGGCGCGACAAAAGCGGCAAGAGCCTCACTTGCGCTTCGATGCGCTTGGCGCGAACCATGTCGGCGATCTTGCTTCCGGCGACGTTGCTGAACGTGACGTCCGAAAAGACGACCTTCGGCTCCAGCGACAATTTGAGATCGATCGGGCCGTTGATCGCGAGATCGCGGCCCGTCGCAGCTTTGACGCGCGCTTGCACCGGACCGATCACGGCGTGGAGGTCGACCGTGGCGACGGCAATCGCCACCGCGGCAAGAATGAGTACGGTTAAGCCGCCGGCGACGGCGAGAATAATGAGAGCGGTGCGGCGCATCCGGCGATTTTACGCCGGACCGTAGATCGTGATCAGCGCAGCGAAGCGTTCAGCGCTGCGAGCGCCGCGCTGCCGGGCACGAGGTCCGCATCGGAGAGCGTGTTGAGCGGCGCGTCGACGGTTCCGAGCGCATCGTGCATGTCACCGCTGTCCGGGTGCACGTAAAGCAATCCGGTGACGACTTCCCCTCGCTCCCGGCGCGATTCGAGATACGTCATCGCCGTGACCTTGCTCGAGGGGTCATAATCGTCGTCGATTTTGTGCAAGCGAATTCTACCGCCGTCGAACAATTCCACGTCGCGGGTCTCACCCGGCGGATACTGCGCGGTAATCGGCTCGCGCGAAGGCCAGAAATCGAGGCGGTTGACCGCGTCGTTGTGCTCGCGGACGTAGTCGTAGCTCTTCGTCGAGCCGGGATGATTGTTGAACGCGACGCACGGGCTGATTACGTCGATGAACGCCGCGCCGCGATGCGCGACCGCCGCCTTGATCAGCGGCACCAGCTGCTCCTTGTCGCCGGAGAACCCCCGTGCGACGAATGTGGCGCCAAGGGCCAGCGCGAGCAGCACGAGATCGATGGGCTCATCGCTGTTGACCTGGCCGCGTTTCGACTTGCTGCCCTTGTCGGCGGTCGCCGAAAATTGTCCTTTGGTGAGCCCGTAGACGCCGTTGTTTTCGACGATGTAGACCATGTTCACGCCACGCCGGAGAATGTGCGCGAACTGTCCCAAGCCGATCGACGCCGAATCGCCATCGCCGGAAACTCCGAGGTAGATCAAGTCG
>DASXPO010000177.1:0-11734 GCA_036493535.1 Casimicrobiaceae bacterium | reverse complement strand
ACAATGATGGACACGGATTTTTCGAGGCGCTTGGCGACGCGGTGATCACCGGACCGACGCTCACCAACGTCAACGATTTTCGCGCGATTCTCGTGATAGACCGATGACCACCGATTCACCGCATTTTGGACAGGTGCTGCTGCGCCAAGCCGACGCGCTCGCGCAATTCACGGAGGACGCGCCGCGATTGACGCGGCGATATCTGACACCTCAGCACAAGGCCGCGGGCGATTATCTGATCGAGCGCATGCGCGATGCGGGCATGACGGCGCAATTCGACGCCCTCGGCAATGTCGTTGGACGCTATGCAGCCGCCGATCCGAATGCCCCGGTGGTGATGACCGGGTCGCACATGGACAGTGTGCGCAACGCCGGAAAATACGATGGACTCTTCGGTGTTCTCACGGCGATCGCGTGTGTAAAGGATCTGCGCGATCGAGGCGCGCGTTTGCCGTACACCCTCGAGGTCGTCGCCTTCGGCGATGAAGAAGGCGTGCGTTTCGGTGCGACGTTGATCGGCAGCAGCGCCATGGCGGGCACCTTCGACACCGCGTGGCTCGACAAGAACGATGACACCGGCATCACGCTGCGCGAGGCGCTCGCCCAATTCGGCGGCAAGCCGGATGAGTGGCACACGCTCGATCGCCGCGGCAAGAATGTCGTCGCTTACGTCGAATCGCACATCGAGCAGGGTCCGGTGCTGCTGAACGAGGGCTTGCCCGTGGGCGTCGTGACGGCGATTGCCGGCGTGTCGAGGCTTCGCGTCGGCGTCACCGGTCTCGCGGGCCACGCGGGGACGGTGCCGATGAACGCCCGCCGCGATGCGCTGACCGCAGCGAGCGAAATGGTGCTCGAGGTCGAACGCTATTGCGGCGACCATTCCGGCTTGGTCGGCACCGTCGGCAAGCTGTCGCTGCTGCCCGGAGCGATCAACGTCATTCCGCAAGACGTCGAGTTCACCGTCGATGTGCGATCCGGCGACAACGCGCTGCGTCATTCGGCGGTCAGGGCGCTCGCGAAGGTTTTCGCAGAAATCGGCCGGCGACGCAACGTGAAGGTCGAAACGACGTCGTTTTTCGAGGCCGACGCCGCGCCCTGCGATGCGGTGTTACAGGACAAGTTGGGGGCTGCAATCACTGCCCATGGCGTACCCGTGCGAGCGCTCGCGAGCGGCGCGGGGCACGACGCCATGGTATTTCCTCCGGTGTGTCCGATGGCGATGCTCTTCGTTCGTTGCGGGAACAACGGCATCAGCCATCATCCCGATGAAACGATGACCGCCGAAGATGCGGAGATCGCAACGCAGGTTTTGCTGCATTTCTTCGAGCATTTCGAGCCCGCCCGCTGAGGCCCGCGATGGATTCGTACGATGCACTCTGCCGTTGGGTCGATGCGCATCACGGCGAGCAGGTCGACTTTCTGCGCGAGATCGTGCGCGTGCCCTCCGACACGCCGCCTGGCGACAACGCGGCCGCTGCCGAGCGAGCGGCGTCCCTGCTGAACGGGCTTGGATTCGCCGTCGAGCGACATCCGGTGCCATCCGACTTCCTGCGCGAGTACGGGATGCGGAGCGTGACGAATCTGATCGTGCGCGAGCGCTTCGGCGCCGGCGGGCCGACCGTGGCGCTCAATGCCCACGGCGATGTCGTTCCGCCGGGCGAAGGCTGGACGAAGCCACCCTACGAAGGTGTGATCGAGAACGGCCGAATGTACGCGCGCGGCGTGGCCGTTTCGAAGTCCGACATCGCGACGTACACCTACGCATTGGCAGCGTTGCTGACACTCGCTTCGCAAGGCGCGCTGCTCAACGGCGCGGTCGAGTTGCATTTCACCTACGATGAAGAGGTCGGCGGGCTCGCGGGACCGGCGTATCTGCTGCAACGCCAGTTGACCCGTCCGGACCTCGCGATCGCGGCAAGCTTCAGTTACGCCGTCGTGACCGCGCACAACGGATGCCTGCAGCTCGAGATCACGATCCACGGCAAGTCCGGTCACGGCGCCATGCCGGAGACGGGCCGGGATGCCTTTCGCGCCGGTGCCGCGGTATTGAACGCGCTCTATGCCGAAGCCGATGCGCTCGCGACGACGCGGTCGCGCGTTCGCGGCATCGACCATCCGACCATGATCGTCGGCCTGATGTCGGGCGGCATCAACACCAACGTGGTACCGGACCGGCTCACCCTGCGACTCGATCGCCGGATGATTCCGGAGGAAGATCCGGATGCCGTGGAAGGTCGGCTCCGTGCGATCGTTGCGCAGGTGGTCAAGGGTCTCGACGGCATCCGCGCGGAGGTGAAACGTGTGCTGCTGGCGCGGGCATTGCGGCCGTTGCCGGGGCACGAAAAGATTGCCGCGGCGATTGCGCATCATGGTAAACGCATTTTCGGAGTCGACATTCCCGCAGTGGGCGTACCGCTGTATTCGGACGCGCGGCTCTACGGCGAATACGGCGTGCCGATCGTGATGTACGGCGCTGGCCCCCGGACGCTCCTTGAATCGAATGCCAAGCAGCCCGACGAAAATTTGCTGCTCGAGGATCTGCGGCGCGCAACCCAAGTCGTCGCATGTGCGGTACATGACATGCTGGCCAGTTGACCGTCGCGCGCGGAGTCGGCCTAAAATATTGGGTCATGCGTATCAACGGATCGTCGGATGTATCGCCGGCGCGGCTCGCGCTGCGCGGCACGTTGCCACAGCCGGTGATCTCCAGCCGCTCGTCGAACTGGACCGCGTTCACCGTCGAGTTCTATCGCTCGCGCGGCGTCGACGTCGTGACGCAATGTTCGCATCACACGATCTCGGTGATGACAAGTGACCATTGCGACATCTATCAGCGCCGCAACGGCAAGGAGCTTCAGGCGACAATGCGCGCCGGCGACGTCATCATCACGCCGGCCGGTCCGCCGAAGCACTGGCGTTTCGAAAACGAAGCCGAATTCATCGCCATCCGCATGCCGCCATCGTTTCTCCAGCGCATCATCGACGAGGAGCGCGGCGGAACGCAGCGTCACACGGATCTGCTGGACAATTTTCAGACGCGTGACGCGCATATCGAGCAATTGGTGAAACGACTGCTCGGGGAATCGATGACCAAGGCGTACGCCAGCAAGACGTACGCGGAGGCATTGGCGACCGAGCTCGGCGTCCATCTCTTGCGCAACTATTGCGTGACCACGGGCGCCACCGCGGATCATGCCTACGGGCTGCCGATCTACAAGCTGCGGCGTGCGACGGAGTTCATCGAAGAAAACCTGCGCGAAGACTTGACGCTCGATCGCATTTCCGAAGTCCTGGCGATGAGCCCCGGCCACTTCGCGCATGCGTTCAAGTCTGCGACGGGACTCGCGCCGCATCATTATGTCGTCGAGCGGCGGATCGACCGAGCCAAGGGTTTGCTACGGAAGTCCGAATTGCCGATCGCCGAGATCGCGCATCGCGTCGGCTTTCGCAATCAAAGCCATTTCTCGTTCGCATTTCGCCGGGCCACCGGCGTGACGCCCCGTCAGTTTCGCGGCGGCAATTGAAGCAAAATCTCGGTCGCTTCACTCGCCCTGAAACGGCCAGGGTTTTTCGCTGGGCGACGAATCGCAAGATTTCATAAATTGTCGCAACCAATCGAAAGCCGAATCGGGTCGAATTGGCCTCGTTGAGCCGTCATCGAGCGGCGCGCTTGGAGGAAATCCGACCATGCTGAGGTGGATCTGGGGTGTTGCGCCGCTTTTTCTTGTCGCGGCACCTTCCTCCGCTGAAATCTTCAAGTGCGCCGGAAAAGACGGCGTCGTCGTTTATCAAAATTTCCGGTGTGAGCTGGATTCGCTCGGGTCGCTGCCATCTGCCCCGACAAAAGCGGCGGCGATCGCGCCGAAGAACTTTGCGCTCGCGGCCGGCGCAGCCCGTCCCAAAGAGCCGCGCGTCGGGATGAGTGCGGACGACGTCCGGGCCATCTGGGGCGAACCCACCGATACGTTCAACGAGGAGCCGGGTGATAGTGGCCGTACCGAAACGTGGGCCTATGGCTCCGATCGATCGGTTCGGTTCGATCACAGGAGCCGCGTGATCGCGGTAGTGAAGCAAGGGGGTTGACTCAGGTCTTTTCTCACAAGAGGGCAAAGCCGGCGGAAAGACGCAGTTTTCGCGGGCGACCGGGGATTGTCCGCGCGGCAATGGGATTCGTAGCAGTCCAGATCGTCACCAGGAGGAGCACATGCACGCACCATTTCGTAAAAGTATGAGACTCATCGCAGTGTCCACCGCAACGCTCGCCGCCCTGGCGATGAGCAGCGGCGCACTGGGGATCAGTCAAAGCGGCGAAAAGATGAACATGGAAAGGGTGGGCCACACGGACCTGCAAGGCCGACCGACCTATCAGCCGAATGTCATCCAGTATCCCGACGGGCGAACGATCCTGTTCGTCGGCCAGCACAGCGGCGTTCCGGATGGACGAGTCACGACCTGCACCGGGGGCACGTTGCCGAATCCGCTGCCGAATCCCCCGGGTCACCCTGCTTGCGAGAGCAACGGAACGATGATCATCGATGTCACCGATCCCAAAAACCCGGTCGAGCAGGTGCTCATACCGGCGCCCGCGGGAGGGCAGTCGCAAATGGTGCGGATGTGTCTCGGCTCAGTGCTTCCAGGCGGACAGCCGGGCCACGTCTACCTGCTGCGCAACGTTCAGGGCGGCGCGAGCGCGGGGTACGAGCAGTGGGATGTCACCAACACCAAGGCGCCGGTACTGAAGCACGCACTCCTCAACATTCGCTCTACCCACAAGGACTGGTGGGAGTGCTCGACGGGCATCTCCTACATGCCGGGCAGCCAGAACGTTCCGGCGGCCAGCGGCAAGCAATGGCGGCAGTCGCAGGCGATGCTGATCTACGATTGGAGCCACCCCGACGATGCGACGTATCCGAAATACATCCGCACATTCGGTCTGCCGGGCGGTCAGCCGGGCGCAACGGGTACGGTGCCGAATTCGCTGCACGGTCCGATCTCAACGTTCGAGCATCCGCAAGCCGGACAGAAATTGGCGCGCGGCGCCGGCCCGAACGATGTCATCGGGAACCGAATCTATGCAGCCTGGGGAGTCGGCGACGACGGCATCGTCACGATCATCGATCGCAAGAAACTCTTGCCAGCCGCCTACGGCGGTACGTGGAGCGGCGATCCCGACAAACCGACGGAAGCGGATCTGATCGGACCGACTTCGCCGACCGTCGGCTATTTCATGATGTCGCCCGATCAGGGCGGTCATACGTCGATGCCGGTGTTCGGTCTGAAGCCGCCGAGCATGCAGAGCTTCAAGGACCCGGCCAACCCGGATAACGCCACCAACGACCACTTCACGACGCGCGACATCGTTCTCGTAGCGTCCGAGGCGACAGCGGATGGCAGCAACGGGTTCTGCCAGGAACCGCCGCACTATGCGTTTACGCTTGACGTCACCGTCGAGAACTCGATGACGAGTCCTCCGGGAACCCGCGTCGAGCACGATCCGTATCAGGGTCCGATGGTGCTGGGTACGATGTCGGTCGATCCGCGCTCCGGAGCGCAATACAAGCGCGGCAATTATTGCGGCCGCGGCGCACGGTTCGGGGTGCACTCGACCGAGGAAAATTTCCGCAACCCTATGTACGGCAAGCTCACCGCGGTGGCGTACTTCAATGGCGGGATCCGCATCTATGACATTCGCGAGCCACAGGCGCCGAGGGAAGTCGCGTTCTACGTGACGGAAGCGAATGCGCTTACCGATACGGCGGGTTACATGACCAACAACGTCGAGGTCGATAACCGCGGCTACATCTACATCGTCGACCGCAACGGCGCCGGCATGGACATCCTCCAACTCAGTGGCTGTGCCAAGCAGATCGTCGACAAGAATGGGTCCTGCAAGGACCTGGGCAATAACAACGCCATCGGCAACGGCAGCAGCGGCGGCGACGACGACAACGGCAACGGCAACGGAAATGGCAACGGCAACGGCAACGGAAATGGCAACGGTAATGGCAATGGGAACGGCAACGGAAACGGCAACGGGAATGGGAACGGCAACGGAAACGGGAACGGCAACGGGAACGGAAACGGAAACGGAAACGGCTGACGTGGATTCTGTGGCGGCGCAAGACTGGCTTGTCGCCAAACGCGTCTAGCGATCATCGCGGTTTCGTAACTTGGGGCGCGCCCGCGTGGCGCGCCTTTTTCTTTGACCGGCGCAATGACTTGGAGGCAACCATGGCTCGATATGGATCAATGCTCCTTTGCTGCGCGACGCTGATGGGGGTCGCCACGCCTGCGCTCTCTCACGACTGCAGAGTGAAGGATGGATATCTTGTCGGCGCGTACGAAGGCGGTTGCGACGAGCATTCCGAATTGGCCGATGGAAAGGGCGTCGCGAAAGGCGCCAACTCCTACGACGGCAATTTCGTGAAGGGGAAACCCGATGGCAAAGGGGTTTATCAGTGGGAAGATGGGTCACGTCTCGACGGCAGCTTCAAGGACGGTAAGGCTCACGGCAATGGCGTGTATGTGAGCGCCAAGGGCGTGCGTTACGAGGGTCGTTTCGTCAACGGCAAATTGGAAGCGATGAAGGCGTCCGATTGTCCGGCTGTACCGTCACCTGTTCTAAGCTGCTAGGCGTCCGCACGTTGCAAAACTGATTCTGCGGTCCGCGTCGTCGCGGTCCTCTCGGATCGTTGCAACGCGCGCGCGGTTGTCGTATCCTCAATTTTGGGGAGTTGCAGGCTCCCCGGGATTTCTTCCTCCAAGACGGTGCCCCGTCCAAGTCCTGCGCAATCGTTACGCGCCGAGCGTGGGCACCTGGATTCCCTTTGTTAGTGCAATTTCTCACGCACCGAGCTTCGTGCGGCGCGGACGCCTCTTCGTCATTTTTCCGGAGGGCCGACATGCGTTATCGCCTCGCTCCAATCCATTGCCGTCCGTGGCTATTGCGCGACTGATCGCGACGCCGCTCGTCTTATTCGCAATGGGAGGAAGGGTGATGGCTGAAACGATCGATTTCGATGCCGACGCCGCGGGCGCCTTGCCCGCGGCATGGATCGCGGGTGTCACGGGCCAAGGCGCCGCAAAGTGGATCGTCGAGAACGACCCGCATGCACCGTCGCCGCCGCATGCGCTCGTGCAGCGCGGCCGCGGCGATTTTCCGTGGTGCGTGCTCCGCGACGTCGCAATCGCGGATGGCTACGTCGAGGTCAAATTCAAGCCGCTATCCGGCGGCGACGATCAAGCCGGCGGACTCGTATGGCGCTGGAAGGATCGAGACAATTATTACGTTGCGCGGGCCAATGCGCTGGAAAACAACGTCTCGCTCTACTACACCGAGCAAGGTCGCCGCAATACGATTCGCTATGTGAACGCCCCGGTGGCGCGCAATCAATGGCACACGCTGCGCGCCGAGTTCGCCGGCAAGCAGATTCGGATTGCGCTCGACGGAACGTACTATATCGAGCTCGACGATGATCGCATCGGCGGCGCGGGAAGCGTCGGCGTATGGACGAAGGCCGACAGCGTCACGGCGTTCGACGACTTCACCTTTGGCTCGCGGACCGGTCGATGAACGCGCCCGGCGTGCGTCGATTGCTTTTCGTCAGAGCGCTGCGGGCGTTCGGCGACGGGTATGTCAGTCTGCTCCTCCCTGTTTATTTGCTCTCGCTCGGATTGACGCCTTTCGAAGTAGGCGTCATCGCAACGGCAACGCTCCTGGGCTCCGGTGCGCTGACGCTGTGGGTGGGATTGCACGCCTACCGTTTTCGCTATCGCGCGTTGTTGATTGCGGCTGCCATGTTGATGACGGCGACGGGAGTCGGGTTCGCTTCGTTCAGCGCATTCGGGCCGCTGTTGGTCATTGCCGTCGTCGGGACACTCAATCCGTCGAGCGGCGACGTGAGCGTTTTTCTTCCGCTCGAGCACGCTGTGTTGTCGCGCATCGTCGACGATCGCCGGCGGACCGCCGTCTTCGCCCGCTACAGTCTGGTGGGCGCGCTGGTCGCCGCATTCGGGGCATTGTGTGCCGGGGTGCCGGAGTGGATCGCCGCGACGTTCGCCGTCAGCACGATCGGCGCCTATCAGGGGATGTTCGGGCTCTATGCGCTGCTCGGAATCGCTTCGGGCTTCGCTTATCGCAAATTGCCTGCCAGGCTGGCGGCGGACGTCGAGCTGTCGAATTCCCCGCTATCGAAATCGCGGCACACCGTTTACAAACTCGCCGCGCTCTTCAGCCTCGACGCATTCGGCGGCGGTTTCATCGTTCAATCGTTGCTTGCGCTGTGGCTGCTCGAGCGGTATCAATTATCGATAGCCGTGGCCGGAACCATCTTTTTCTGGAGCGGCGTTTTTTCCGCGCTTTCCTATCTCGTGGCAACGCGAATCGCCGACCGATTCGGGCTCGTCAACACGATGGTGTTCACGCATCTCCCTTCGAGCCTGCTACTGCTGATGATTCCGTTCGCGCCGTCGCTGGGCTTCGCCATCGCGCTTCTCCTCGCGCGAAGCGCGTTGTCACAAATGGATGTCCCCACGCGAAGCTCGTACGTGATGGCGGTCGTCGCGCCGAGCGAGCGCGCCGCCGCTGCGAGCCTGACGGCGGTTCCGCGCAGCCTGGCGGCGGCTGTCAGTCCGTTGATTGCCGGGTATCTGCTCGGCTTGTCGAGCTTCGGATGGCCGCTGATCATCGCGGGCGGCGTCAAGATCGTCTACGATTTGCTGCTGTTGGCCAATTTTCGATCGGTGCGGCCGCCGGAGGAGATCGCCGCGGGAAATTAGGACTGACACCGACATACGCTCGTCGCGTGAATCGGTTAATCTTTCCGGCTTAGCCGAATCGTTTCGAGCGCCATGTCTACTCCCCGTTGTCGGTTTTGCGATCACGATAATCCCGATTCGGCACGCTATTGCAACGCCTGCGGCTCGCCTCTGCATCTCAAGCCCTGTCCGCAATGCGAGGCCGTCAACGACACCGCTGCGGAGCAGTGCTATGAATGCGGTGCCGGGCTTGAGACCGGCGTCTCATCGCTCGCTCGGGCGGCCGGGCAGATTCCGATGGCCGAAACCGCGGAAAAGGCGGCCGAAGCGCGACATATCCCGGAGTCGATCGGCGCTCGACTCGACGAGCTGCCGCCGGTGGAAGCCCATGCCAACCACAGCGCAGCCGAACGTCGCGATGCGTTCGTGGGTGGCAGTCGCACGTCGGGGGCGATGTTTTTTGCTGTGACGGTGCTCGTCCTGGGCGCGCTCGGCTATTACGGTTACGAGCATCGAGGCGGGCAGGACGCCAACGTGGGCCCGGTGGCCGCGTCCGCGCACGAGGAAAATCAGCCGGCCGCTTCGGACCGTCCGGAAAGCACAGCGCCTCGCGCGAACGAAACGGCCCCGGCGAACGAAACGAGCCCCGCGAACGAAACGAACCCCGCGAACACACCGACAAGCTCGCCGCCGAGTGCATCGGTCGCTGCGGCGGAGAAATCTGCCGGGGCGTCGGAGCCCATGGCGGCGCAGACGACGGTTCCTAGTTCAGCGGACGCGGCGCCTCAGAAAAAAGTACGCCAGCCTGCGAACGTCACCGCCGTCGCAAAGCAGCGGCCGTCCGCACCTTCCGCGAACAAGATCGGTCCCGAGCAATACAGTCGTCCGGCCGCAGCGAACGACGCGTCCGCCCAGGCGACGCAGCGGATGATCGAGCGCTACCTCGGCACGCGCGCCGGGGTATCGTCCCCACGGTCGGTCCAGTAGCGAGCGGTCGGCCGAAAGTCTCTACGCGCGTCGCGGATGATGCGCGATCCAGTGCCGAGCGATATCGACGCGTCGACACACCCAGACGCGATCGTGCCGTTCGACGTGATCCAGGAAGCGCTGCAGCGCGACGAAACGCCCCGGTCTCCCCAGCAGGCGACCGTGCATGCCGACCGACATCATTTTCGGCCGAACGGCGCCCTCGGCGTAGAGAACGTCGAAAGCATCGGTCAGATATGCAAGGAATTGCTCGCCGCTGTTGAAGCCCTGCGGCGTGGCGAAGCGCATATCGTTGCAATCGAGCGTGTACGGCACGATCAAGTGCGGAACGTTGCCGCCGGCGCTCGTCTCCACCTCGGTCCAGAACGGCAAGTCGTCGCCGTAGTAATCGGCGTCGTAGAGAAAGCCACCGTGCTCGACGACGAGCCGGCGCGTGTTGGGACTGTCGCGTCCGGTGTACCAGCCAAGCGGAGCGGCACCGGTCATACGCTTGATTATGTCGATGCCGACCCGCATATGCTCGTGCTCGGTCGCCTCGTCGACATTCTGATAATCGATCCATCGCCAGCCATGGCAGGCAACCTCATCGCCGCGTTCGACGAAGGCCGCCGTGATCTCCGGGTGGCGCTCGAGCGCCATCGCGACGCCGAAGATCGTGAGCGGAAGATTGCGCCGGCCGAACTCGCGCAAGATTCGCCACGCGCCCGCCCGCGCACCATACTCGTAGATCGACTCCATCGACATATGCCGCGCCGGATACGACGGCGCGCCGACGATCTCGGAGAGAAACTGCTCGGAGACCGGATCGCCGTGCAGCACCGAGCGCTCGCCGCCTTCTTCGTAGTTCAAGACGAACTGGACGGCGATTCGCGCGTTCCCCGGCCAGGCGGCGTGCGGAACGTCGGCGCCGTAGCCTCTTAAGTCTCGCGGATAGGCCAATCGATGCCTCCCTTCGGCGCGGATGGTACCGCGACCGGGCCGCGTCCCGCGCCGACCGCGTGTCTGCGCCGAAAGAGCCGCCCCAAGGCGCGCACGATGCGGCGTACGGCCGCCCGAAGCCGCGTCGTGGGTATTTGCCAACACTTGCCCCTCTCGGAGGCAGCGAAGCCGCGAAGCGGCGAGCGTGGGGGCCGTTCATCTGCCGGTGCCGAAAATGCCGCTCTCCTCAACGGTACGCGCGCGTATAATCCGCGCCTTTTATGGGGTCAAGGACCCTTGATCAGATGAAATTTCGCTTCCCGATCGTCATCATCGACGAGGACTTTCGTTCCGAGAACGCGTCCGGTCTCGGCATTCGCGCGCTTGCGTCCGCGATCGAGAAGGAAGGGATGGAAGTGCTCGGCGTCACGAGCTACGGCGACCTGTCGCAGTTCGCCCAACAGCAGTCGCGCGCCTCGGCGTTCATCCTGTCGATCGACGACGAGGAATTCACGCCGGGCCCCGAGCTCGATCCCGCGGTCGTGAAACTCCGCATCTTCATCGAGGAAATTCGCTTCCGCAACGCCGAGATTCCGATCTACCTCTACGGCGAAACGCGGACCTCCCGGCACATCCCGAACGACATCCTGCGCGAGCTGCACGGCTTCATCCATATGTTCGAGGACACGCCGGAGTTCGTCGCCCGGCACATTCTGCGCGAGGTGAAGTCGTATCTCGATTCGCTCGCCCCGCCTTTTTTCCGTGCGCTGCTCGATTACGCGCAGGACGGCTCGTACTCGTGGCACTGCCCGGGTCACTCGGGCGGCGTTGCTTTTTTGAAAAGTCCGGTCGGGCAGATGTTCCACCAGTTCTTTGGCGAGAACATGTTGCGCGCCGACGTGTGCAATTCAGTCGACGAGCTCGGTCAGCTTCTCGACCATTCCGGGCCGGTCGCAGCGGCCGAGAAGAACGCGGCGCGCATTTTCAACGCCGATCATTGTTTCTTCGTCACCAACGGCACGTCGACGTCGAACAAGATGGTGTGGCACGCGAACGTCGCGCCGAACGACAT
>DASXPO010000176.1:0-4049 GCA_036493535.1 Casimicrobiaceae bacterium | reverse complement strand
GGCGTCGGCGCCGCCGGTTTCGCCGGCCAGTGGCCACGAGCCCTCGCCCAGGATGTCGATCCCTGGACCCAGGCCGACGAGATCGTGAGCCGCATTCAGGCGCCGAACATTCCCCGGCGCGCGTTTCCGATCACGCGGTTTGGCGCGCGCGGCGATGGAGTGACCGATTCCACGCCGGCGATCGCAGCCGCCATCGCGGCCTGCGTTTTGGCGGGCGGGGGCCGGGTCCTGATACCTGAAGGCACTTTTCTTACCGGTGCAATCCGTCTGCGGAGTCGCGTCGAGCTCCATCTCGTCGCCGGCGCGACGCTGCTGTTCAGCACCGATCCGCACCAGTATCCGAACGTGCTAACGAGATGGGAAGGCAACGATCTCTTCAACTATTCGCCGCTTGTCTACGCATTTCGCGAAACGGATATCGCGATCACCGGCGAAGGCGCCGAAAGCATTCTCGATGGGCAAGCGAGCACATCAAACTGGTGGAGTCCGTCCTTCCTTGCGGCGGCGGGCATCGACAGTCTCGCCCTCAAATCGCAGGGTGCCGTGCCCGGGATGACGCCGATCGAGCAGCGCATCTACGGCATCGACGCGAACGAGGTTCAGCATTTTCTGCGTCCGCCGCTGATCGGCCCCTATGGTTGCGAAAACGTGCTGATCGAAGGCGTGACGCTGCATCGTTCTCCGTTCTGGCAAATGCATCCGCTGTTGTGCAAGAGCGTCACGGTCCGCAATGTCACGCCATCGAGCCTCGGACCGAACAACGACGGGTGCGATCCGGAATCCTGCACCGACGTGCTGATCGAAGACTGCACGTTCGATACCGGCGACGATTGCATCGCGATCAAGGCCGGGCGCGGCTTCGACGCCATGGTGGACAACGGCGTGCGCTCGCGGCTCGGCGCGCTGCCGCCGTGGGTGAGCTATCCCACGACGAGCAGCAATTTGGTGATCCGCAATTGCACGATGCAAAGCGGCCACGGCGGCGTGACGCTCGGCAGCGAGATGTCCGGCGGCGTCGATCACGTATTCGCCGAAGACATCGACATGCTGAGCAACACGCTCGATATCGCGCTCCGCTTCAAGACCAACACGTGGCGCGGCGGCTTCATGACGAACTACTACGCACGGAACATCAACGTCCCGAACGGCGTGTCGGCCAGCAACGGCGTCATCACGATCGACTATTTCTATTCGGCGAACGCATCCGACCGTCCCCAGGACGCCGGCCCGTTCATGCCGTACACCGATAACATCAATGTGTCGAATTTGAGCGTGACCGGCGGCAACAGTCGATGGGTTTTCAATTTGCGGGGGTACTCCGCGGTGAACACGCCATGCGGCACCGGCACGCCGCCCGCTTGCACGCGGGGCATCGGCAGCAAGCCGATTCTCGATCCCATTCATCGAATCTCCGTCTCCGATTCGACCTTCAAGGTGGCAACCGCGACGACGCCGGCGTTCCCCTTCGGCGACCAAATCCAGGCGGTGGATTCGTTGACGCTGAAAAACGTCGTGCGTAACGGCGTGCAATTGCCGGATGGAACTTATGCGGCGCCATAGGACGAGAGCCGAGAAGCCAATGACGACAGTGCAGTTGTCAATCTCAGCCGGTTATTGCGACGCGGTTCACGGCCGCGATGTCGTCGCCTGTGTCGATTTCGAATTCCGCTGATGCGTCTGCTATTCTTGATGCGTTCCATAAAAACCCGTCCGCGATGAAAAACCAAAAGCCGCTGTCGCTTCATCCGGATCGGCTGTTTCCGGCCGATCCGGCGACGCGAGAGGTCGCGCGGCGTCTGTACGAAACGGTCCGCGATCTGCCGATCGTCAGTCCGCACGGCCATACCGACCCGACGTGGTTCGCCGACAACGAGCCGTTTGCCGATCCATCGACGCTTCTGATCGTACCCGATCACTACGTGTTTCGAATGCTGTACAGCCAGGGCGTTGCCCTTGAAGATCTCGGCGTTCCTCGCCGCGACGGCGAATCCACCGAAGCGGATTCGCGGGCGATCTGGCACCGTTTTGCGTCTCACTATCAGTTGTTCCGCGGCACGCCGACTCGTATCTGGCTCGACCATGTATTCAGCACGGTGTTCGACATCGACGAGCGCTTGACGTCCGAAAACGCGGATCGTTATTACGATCGCATTGCTGCCTGTCTCGCGAAGCCGGAGTTTCGGCCGCGGGCATTGTTCGAACGTTTCAACATCGAGGTGATCGCGACAACCGAATCGCCACTCGATCCGCTCGAGCATCACCAGAAAATTCGTGGGTCGGGATGGAAAGGGCGCGTCGTCACCGCATATCGACCCGATTCCGTTGTCGATCCAGGGTTCGACGGGTTCACGGAAAATGTCGCGCAGCTCGGTGCGTTGGCCGGCGAAAACACGACGACATGGCAAGGTTACCTCGCAGCCCATCGCAAACGTCGTGCGTTCTTCAAATCGATGGGCGCGACGTCGACCGACCACGGCCATCCGACCGCGTTGACTTGCGATCATGGCGCGGCGATGGGCCAGAAACTGCTGGATCGCGCGTTGTCCGGCGCGATCACGGCCGACGAGGCCGAGCAATTTCGCGGGCAGATGCTGACCGAGATGGCGCAGATGAGCGTCGACGATGGACTGGTGATGCAAATTCATCCGGGCAGCTATCGCAATCACAATCCAGCGATCTTTCACCGATTCGGACGCGACAAGGGTGCCGATATTCCAACGCGCACCGATTACGTTCATGCATTGAAGCCGTTGCTCGATCGCTTCGGCAACGAGCCGAGCTTGACGATCGTTCTGTTTACGTTGGACGAGACGGCATACTCACGCGAGCTCGCGCCGCTTGCCGGCCACTATCCGATCCTGCGGCTCGGTCCGCCGTGGTGGTTTTACGACAGCCCCGAGGGGATGCAGCGTTTTCGGGAACAGGCGATCGAAACGGCGGGCTTCTACAATACCGTCGGCTTCAACGACGACACGCGTGCCTTCATGTCGATTCCGGCGCGCCACGATGTTGCGCGGCGGATGGATTGTCGATTCCTCGCGACGCTCGTCGTCGAGCACAAAATCGAGGAAGACGAAGCGTTCGAGCTGGCACCGCTACTCGCCTATGGTTTCGCAAAGGCGGCGTATAAGCTTTGATGCGCTTGCACTGACGCAATTAGCAGTTTGCTTGTCCGACATTCAGGGTTTATTCTCTTGCCCGCCATGATGCGCATTCTCATTACCGCGTGGTTGTCGCTGCTCCTGGTCGGGATGCAGCAACAGCTGGTCGTGCATGAGGTGGATCACCTTCGTGCGAAGGTCCAGCGCGGCCATGATGCGAGCGTCGTCAACCCCGCCAGCGCCGAATGTCTCGAATGCGCGTTGCTCGCCGGCGGGGCCAATGCGGCTCCGGCTGGCGATTCGCCACTGTCCCACCACGTCCATGCGGCGACGCCGGTCGCATCGACCATCGCGCTCGGCGAAGCACAATCCAAGCCGGCGTTCTATCAAAGTCGAGGTCCTCCCGCTCTCGTGTAGTTCGGTTCCGATGCGCCGCGGCGTTTTTCCATAGCGGCGATTTCGCATGCGAACTGCAGGAGAGTCACAGTGCCGAGACAACTCTTGGCGTCGGCGTTTTTGGCGCCGATGCTTGCCTTCCCATCGGTGGTCACGGCGGCAACCGATGCCGACCTCGCGGAGATTCGCGAGCAGATCAAACAATTGAAGGATGGCTACGAGGCGCGCATTCGCGCACTCGAAGAACGGTTGAAAGCGGCCGAAACGGGCGGCCCGGCAACCGCCGCGCCAGCGCCACCCGCTCCAGCGCCTTCCGGTCCGGCCGCAAGTACGCTGGCTCAATTCAACCCGGGTATTTCCGTCGTGCTCCAGGGAACCTACGCGCACCTGTCGCAGGATCCGACGCAATTCGCCATCAACCGATTTCAGACCAGCGACGACGTCGGACCGGGGCGGCGCGGATTGGGATTGGGTGAATCGGAGATCACGTTCTTCGGCAACGTCGACGACAAGTTCGCTGGCAATCTCACCGTTTCATTGTCGCCGGACAAT
>DASXPO010000175.1:0-2713 GCA_036493535.1 Casimicrobiaceae bacterium | reverse complement strand
CCTCGTTCGCCGGCAGCGCCGATCGCGGCGACGCCTGCTACATGTTCGTGTTGATCGACAGCCGCGACGAGCGCGTCGTCGGCATCTGCGCGATCGAGGCAGCGGTCGGATTGAAGGAGCCCTGGTACAACTATCACGTCGGAACGCTCGTGCATGCCTCGCGCGCGCTCGGCGTCTACACGGCGGCACCGACGCTTTTTCTCGCCAACGATCACACCGGGCACTCGGAGCTTTGCTCGTTGTTCCTCGATCAGGCGTATCGCGTTGCCAGGAACGGGGCGCTGCTCTCGAAAAGCCGCCTGTTGTTCATCGCTGAATTTGCGCACTTGTTTGCGGAAAAGGTCATTGCCGAGTTGCGCGGCAAGCTCGACCCGAATGGCTTGAGCCCGTTCTGGGAAGGGTTGGGCCGACATTTCTTTGCAATGGAATATTCGGCGGCCGACTACTTGACCGGCATCGGGCAGAAGGCGTTTATCGCCGAGCTGATGCCGAAGCACCCGGTCTATGTGAATTTGTTGCAGCACACCGCGCGCGATGCGATCGGCGCCGTTCACGCCGACACGGCGCCCGCGCGCGCGATGCTCGAGCAGGAAGGATTTCGCTACGAGGGTTACGTCGACATTTTCGATGCGGGACCCACGCTCGAATGCTTCCGCGACACGATCGATGCCGTGCGGCTTTCGCAAACGCTGCCTGTCACGCTCGGCGAAGAAGACCCTGTGCCCGACAGCCTGACCGATAACGTCCCATGGCTCGTGGCCAATCGCAAATTCGAGGACTTTCGCGTGCTCGTCGCGTCGGCGCCCTCGCGCGTCGATCGCTTTCCGTTGCTGGCTTATGCAGCAACGGCGCTGGGCGTCGGTGAAGGTGACAGCGTGCGCGCCGTTCCGCTCGCGCCGCGCGATCGATGATGCGTGAAGAGATGGAAGTGAACTTCGACGGGATTCCGGGCCCGACGCACAACTATGCCGGGCTCTCGCCGGGCAATCTCGCGGCCGAAAAGCATGCGCGCATGATCGCAAATCCGCGCGAAGCGGCGTTGCAAGGCTTGGCCAAGATGCGCGCGCTCGCCGCTCGCGGAATACCTCAGGCCGTGCTGCCGCCGCATGAACGCCCCGATGTGCAGGCGTTGCGCCGGCTCGGTTTCACCGGTGACGAGACGGAGGTCGTTGCGCATGCGGCACGCGACGCGCCCCAGCTTCTCGCTGCATGCGCGTCAGCCGCGGCGATGTGGACGGCCAACGCGGCGACGGTCAGTCCGTCGGCAGACACGGCCGATTGCAGGGTCCATTTCACGCCCGCCAACCTGATCGCGAACTTCCATCGCTCGCTCGAGGCGGAGACGACCACGCGCGTGTTGCGGGCTATTTTTGCCGACGACTCGAAATTCGTCGTCCATGCACCGCTTCCCGCGGCGCCGCAATTCGGCGACGAAGGCGCCGCGAATCACACACGCTTCGTGACCGATGAAGCAGCGGGTGTCGAGATGTTCGTCTATGGGCGAAGCGCGCAGTCTTCGGCGGCCACGCCGCAACGATATCCGGCACGGCAGACGCGCGAGGCATCCGAAGCGATCGTACGGCGACATGGGCTCGATCCGATACGCGCGGCGTTGGTGCAGCAGTCGCCTGCCGCAATCGACGCCGGCGTATTCCATAACGATGTGATTGCGGTGGGCTCGGGCAACGTGCTGTTCTGCCACGAGCACGCGTTCGTCGACCAGGCCCGCGTACTGGAAGAGCTGCGCCGTATCGTTCCCGGTTTCAACCCGATCGTCGTGACCGAGCGCGAGCTATCGGTCGCCGATGCCGTCGCGACCTACATCTTCAATTCGCAGTTGATCGCACGCGGCGATGGCACGTTTCTTCTGGTTGCGCCGGCCGAATGCAAAACGCATGCGGACGCGCGGGCGGTGCTCGACCGTCTTGTCGCAGCCGCTTCGCCGATTGCCGAAGTGCTGACGTTCGACTTGCGCCAGAGTATGCAAAACGGCGGCGGCCCGGCGTGTTTGCGGCTTCGCGTCGCCTTGACGCCGCCGGAGCGCGCCAGCATTGGCGCCCATGTATTTGTGGATGCGGCGCTCGCCGACGCACTCGAAGCCTGGATTCGTCGCCACTATCGTGATCGCCTCGCCCCCGCCGATCTTGCGGACCCGGCGCTGCTGGACGAATCGCGACGCGCCCTCGACGAGCTGTCGACGCTGCTGAAGCTGCCGGGAATCTATCCGTTTCAGCGTGACTGAATGGGACGGCTAAGGTGCCTGCGGCAGTGGCGGCGCCGCGGCGACGCGATTGCCGCCGCCGCGCTTCGCCACGTAGAGCGCCGCATCGGCGGCGCGTAGCAGGTCATCGATCGACGCTGCCGCGGAAGGGTATGCGGCAACGCCGAATCCCGCGCGTAACGTGACGGCGGCGTCCGCCGTTTTCATGTCGGCCGCTTCGATCCGGGCGCGAATGCGCTCCGCGGCAGCAACCGCCGCGGCGGCGTCGGTCTCGTGCAGGATCGCGAGGAACTCATCGCCGCCCCAGCGTCCGATCACGTCACCCCGCCGCGTCTCTTCCTTCGCGAGGACGGCGGCCGTTGCGAGCGCGCGATCGCCGGCGGCGTGCCCATACCGATCGTTGATCGCCTTGAAGCCGTCGAGGTCGAACATGATCAATGCGTAACGATGGTGGTAGCGCTCCGCGTTCGCATGCGTCTTTTCGAGCTCGTC
>DASXPO010000174.1:0-26633 GCA_036493535.1 Casimicrobiaceae bacterium | reverse complement strand
ACGTGATGGCGACGGCGCGCGCCTTGGCAAGTCCGGCGGAAGTGAGCGCCTCGCGGCGGCTCGCGTCGCCGTAGACAACGCTGCCGCCGTCGGCAGCGGCTTCGCGCACGCGCTGCGGATCGGCCTCGAGGGCGATGTACGCGATGTCCTCACGCTCGAGCAGACGCACGAGATTCTGCCCGCTGCGGCCGTAGCCGCACACGATGACATGATCCTGCCGTGCCATGGTCCGCGCGGCGATTTGGGTTACCTGCGCAGCGCGCGCGAGCCAGTCGTTCGCCGTCAACCTCCGCACCAAGGGCTCGGCGAACTCAATCATCAAAGGCGCCGACAGCATCGAAACGATCATGGCCGCGAGCACGGTTTGGGCAAGCTCTGCGCTCACGACCTGATTCGCGAACGCCAATGTGAGCATGACCAGCGCGAATTCGCCGGCCTGCGCGAGATAGAAACCGGTGCGAAACGCCGTCGCGAGCGGTGCGCCGAAAATGCGTGAGAGCATGACGATCAGCGCCAATTTCGCGATGACCGGTATCACCAGCAGGACGACGACCCAGCCGGCATGCGCGAGCACGATCCGCAAGTCGAGCGCCATTCCGACGACGATGAAGAACAGCCCGAGCAGCACGTCGCGAAACGGCTTGATGTCCTCCTCGACCTGGTAACGGAATTCCGTTTCGGCGATCAGCATGCCGGCCACGAACGCGCCGAGCGCGAGCGAAAGTCCCGCGAATTGCGTCAGTGCGGCGAGACCGAGCGTCACGAGCAACACGTTCAACACGAAGAGCTCGGACGAGCGCAGCCGCGCGACGAGCTGAAACCACGCGCGCATCGGCTTCTGGCCGAAGAAGAGGACGAGCGTCAACACGACGGCCGCCTTGGCGAATCCGACCACCAAGGCGCGCATGACATCGCCGCCGCTTTCGTCGAGCGACGGGATCAGAATAAGAAACGCGACAACCGCGAGATCCTGGAACAACAAGATCCCCATCACGTCGCGTCCGTGCGGCGTGCCGAGCTCCATTCGCTCGGCGAGCATCTTGGACACGATCGCCGTCGAGCTCATCGCGAGCGCGCCGCCCAGCACGAGTCCGACCTTCCAGCCGTAACCGGCAAGCTCCAGCGCCAGTACGCCGGCCAGCGTCGTGATGGTCACTTGCGCGAAGCCCAAGCCGAATACGGCGCGCCGCATCGCGCGCAACTGCGGCAAGCTGAACTCGAGCCCGATCGAGAACATCAGGAACACGATGCCGATCTCGCCGAGATAGCGCGTGTCAGCATCGTCGGGCACCCAGGCGAACGCATGCGGTCCAAGGACTATCCCGACGGCGAGATAGCCGAGGATCGGCGGCAAGCGCACGAGGCGGCACGCGACGACGACGACGACTGCAGCCGCCAGCAGGATCAACACGAGATGCAACGTAGCGGGCATGGTAAGAAATCGTCACTGCGGAATCGCCGCGATACGGTAGCACGGGGCGTATACTTTCGCGCGATGCAAACCGCCACCGTGCAGGCCGCCGTCGATCGCGTCGTCGATGCAAAACGCGCGCTTGCGCTCGCCCGTGAAGTGCTCGATACCGAAGCCCGCGCGATCACGCGACTGGCAGAACGATTGTCGGGACCGTTCATCAGCGCGGTTCAGTTGATTCTCGATTGCCGCGGACGCGTCGTCGTCTCCGGTATCGGAAAATCGGGACATGTCGCGCGCAAGCTCGCAGCGACGCTCGCATCGACCGGCACGCCGGCGTTCTTCGTCCATTCCGCCGAGGCCGGACACGGCGATCTCGGCATGATCACATCCGACGACGTCGTCGTCATGCTGTCGAACTCCGGCGAAACCGACGAGCTTATGCTGCTGATGCCGCATTTGAAGCGGCAGGGCGCGAAGCTCATCGCGCTCACCGGCAACGAGCAGAGCTCGCTCGCGCAAGGCGCCGACGTGCATCTCGACGCTGCCGTCGACGCCGAGGCGTGTCCATTGGGTCTCGCGCCCACGGCTTCCACCACGGCGGCGTTGGCCCTCGGCGATGCGCTTGCCTTGGCGCTGCTCGACGCACGCGGATTTTCCACCGAGGATTTCGCGCGCGCGCATCCCGGCGGCGCGTTGGGACGCAAATTGTTGACGCGCGTGTCCGACGTGATGCACAGCGGCCGCGAATTGCCGACGGTCTCCACGAGCGCAACGCTCGCCGAGGCGATCGTCGAGATGAGCGGGAAGGGAATGGGGATGACCGCGATCGTCGATGGCGATTCGCGAATCGCCGGCATCTTCACCGATGGCGACCTCCGCCGGTGTCTCGAACGCGTGCGCGACATCAACGCGACGCCGATCGTGACGGTGATGACCCGCTCGCCGCGTACGATCGAGGCAACACGCTTGGCGATCGATTGCGTCGATCGCATGGAGACGCCACCCAAGGTCTCTCAGCTTCTGGTCGTCGATACCGCGAGCCGTTTGATCGGCGCGTTGCATCTGCACGATCTGTTTCGTGCGCGAGTCGTGTGACGATGCTGCCGCGCGATCAGCTTCAAGAACGCGCCCGCCGAGTGCGCTTGGTCTCGTGCGATGTCGACGGCGTGCTGACGGACGGCCGCGTCTACGTCGACGATGAAGGGCGCGAGACAAAGGCATTCCACGCGCTCGACGGCGTCGGCATCCATCTGCTGGCCGACGCCGGCATCGTCGTCGCCTGGATCACCGGCAGCAGCGCGCCGGCCGTCGCGCACCGCGCCCGCATGCTCGGCGTGGGCCATGTGATTCAGGACGTAAGCGACAAGCTCGCGGCATGGCAAACGCTCATCCGCGAGCTCCGGCTCGAGCCGGCGCAGTGCGCACACATCGGCGACGATCTTCCCGACGTGCCTCTGTTGACGGCATGCGGGCTCGCGGCGACGGTGCCGCACGCGCCCGCATCGGTGCGCGCGCTCGCGCATTACGTCACGTCGCGCGACGGCGGGTTCGGTGCGGTGCGCGAGCTCGCAGAGCTGATTCTCGCGGCTCAAGGTCGCCTGAAGGATGTCGTCGCGCACACCCGCGTCCCGACGTTCATTCCTTGAAATAAGTGTCTGTTCACGCTATGGATCGCACGCGCGCTTTCTTCGATCGCCTGATCTCCTGGTCGCCGGTGTTGCTGCTCGCCGGACTTGCCGCGCTCACCTATTGGCTCGACGCGCAGGTCCAGCCGTCATCGCCGCACCGTGACGGCTCTTCGCGACACGATCCCGATCTTTTCCTCGTCAACTTTCGTGCGGTCAACTTCGACGCCGAAGGCAAGCCCATCGAAGCGTTGACGGCCGTGCGCGGCGATCACTTTCCCGACGACGACAGCGTCGCGTTGACGAAGCCGCGGTTTCGGATGACGCAACCCGGAAAACCCGCATTCTCGATCGATGCCGATCACGGCAATGTGAGCGGTGACCGTGAGAACGTCTATTTCAGCGGCAACGTGCAGGCGCGCCGCGAGGCGGAACCGGGAACGAATGCAAAGGATGACGAATCCACCGGGGCGATGACGCTCGAAACCGAATATCTGCACGTGGTCCCGAAGACTGAAAGCGCCGATACCGATCGTCGCGTGACGATCCGCGAGCCGCGTGGAATAATCGAGGCCGTCGGGCTCGAGCTCGACAACAAGAGCAAGACCGCGAAGCTCCGCTCGCGCGTCTCCGGTACGTTCGCCCCGCAAAATCTCAAGAAGTAAAATGTACGGTCGTTTGACTATTCGCAAGCGCGTTTGCGGACACATCTTTGCGTTCGCAACGCTCGTCGTCGCGCCCGCCGCGTTCGCCGAAAAGGCGGACAAGGAAAAGCCGATCAATTTTTCGGCGGAGCAACCCGCGGAAGTCGATTTCGAGAAACGCGTCGGCACGCTCAAGGGCAACGTCGTGATCACCCAAGGGACGATCACGATCAGAGCCGACCGGATCGACTTCAAGCAGAATGCAGACAATTCCATGTCGGCGACGGCGTACGGCAATCCGATCACCTTTCGGCAAAAGAAAGACGACTCGGACGAGTATTACGAGGGTTACGCCCAGCGCGCCGTCTACGACGGGCAGAAAGATCTGCTCGAGCTCTTCGATCGCGCACTATTGAAGCAAGGGAACGACGAGATTCGCAGCAATTACATTTCGTACAACAGCTCGACGGGAATCTTTCGCGCCGAGGGCCGCCCGAATGCACCCGGCGTCTCCGAAGGGCCGGGCGAGCGTGTACGCGGCGTGTTCCAGCCGAAGTCCGACTCGCCGCTCGGCAAGGACCTGACGAAGGACGGCAAGTCCGAGGGAACCGCGCCGGCGAAGGGCAAGTCGGGCGATGCGAAGGACAAGGCCGAGAAGGCCGCGGCGAAGTCGAAGGACAAGGCGCCGGTGACGCTCAAGCCCACCGATGAACTGAAGCAGTGACAAACACCGCCGAAGTCGCGGTCAATCAGCTGTCCGCTGCGCATCTTCGCAAGCGTTACAAGGCCCGGACCGTCGTTCACGACGTTTCGCTCGATGTCGCGAGCGGCGAGGTCGTGGGGTTGCTCGGCCCCAACGGCGCCGGCAAGACGACCTGTTTCTATATGATCGTGGGTTTGGTTGCCGCCGATGGGGGCACGATCGAGCTCGATGGCGAAGATCTGTCGCGGCTTCCGATTCACCGGCGGGCGCGCCGCGGCCTCTCCTATCTGCCGCAGGAAGCATCGATCTTCCGCAAGCTGACCGTCGCGGAGAACGTACGCGCGATTCTCGAGCTGCAAGAACTGGACGAAGACACGCTGTCGAATCGGCTCGACGCGCTGCTCGAAGACTTGTCGATCTCGCACCTGTCCGACGCGCCCGCCGTGTCGTTGTCGGGCGGCGAGCGGCGCCGCGTCGAAATCGCGCGCGCTCTGGCGACCCGCCCCCGCTTCATCCTGCTCGACGAGCCTTTTGCCGGCGTCGATCCGATTGCTGTACTGGACATCCAGAAAATCATCGGATTTCTGAAGGAACGCGGCATCGGCGTGCTGATCACCGATCACAACGTGCGAGAAACGTTGGGAATTTGCGACCGGGCTTACATCATTAACGAAGGAAGGGTCCTTGCATCGGGCGCGCCGGGTGAGATTGTTTATAATGAAGACGTCCGGAAGGTCTATCTGGGCGAGCATTTCCGGCTTTGAGGAACCTGACCGTTCCCTTGATGTGCCGAAATGAAACAGACGCTCCAGCTCAAACTCTCTCAGCACCTTACGCTGACCCCGCAGTTGCAGCAGTCGATTCGACTGTTGCAGCTCTCCACGCTGGAGCTCAACTCCGAAGTCGAGCGGATGCTGCAAGAGAATCCGCTGCTCGAGCGCGCCGAGGCCGAGGAAGAAGCGGCTCGCGCCGAGGAAATTCCCCTCGCCGGTCCCGGTCGGGTCAGCGAATCCACCGAGCGATCCGCTCCCGATAGCGTCGACAGCAACGCCGCCGAAGCGCGCACTGCGCACGACGACGCGCCGGAGTCCGCCGATTTCACCGATTATTCGAGCGGCAGCGGCGACGGCGACTGGGGCGGCGGCGGCGCGTCGGAAGACGACGATTTCTATCCGCAGCAGGTTGCGACCAGCACCCTGCGCGATCACTTGAACGAGCAGCTCGCGACGATGAGCCTGCCGCTGCGCGATCGCCAGATCGTTGCGGCGCTGATCGATGCGTTGAACGAGGACGGCTATCTGCCGAATCCGCTCGAGGAAATTGCCGAGCTGTTTCCGCCCGAGCATGAAGTCGAGCTCGAGGAATTGTCGATTGCGCTCAAGTACGTGCAAAGTTTCGAGCCGGCCGGCGTCGGGGCGCGCGACTGCGCCGAATGCCTCGCTCTGCAGTTGAAGATATTGCCACCGGACACGCCGCATCTCGCCGACGCGCAGAAAGTCGTCGAAGGGCATCTCGAGCTCCTCGCCAACCGCGATTTCACCAAGCTGAAGCGCCTGCTGCACCTGGACGACGCCGGCGTGCGGCGGGTGCGCGAGCTGATCCGCAGCTTGAATCCGCGGCCGGGCGCCGCGTTCGCCAAAGCGGAGGCGAACTATGTGATCCCGGACGTGGTCGTACGAAAACTTCGCGGGCAATGGGTCGCGGCGCTCAACGATGCCGCGATGCCGAAGCTCCGTCTCAATCGCATTTATGCGGACATTCTCACCCGCAACCGCGACAGCTCGAATCAGCAACTCGCCGCACAGTTGCAGGAAGCGAAGTGGCTGATCCGCAACGTCCAGCAGCGCTTCGAGACCATCCTGCGGGTTGCTCAAGCAATCGTCGAGCGGCAGCGACGGTTTTTCGAGCACGGCGAAGTGGCGATGCGACCGATGGTCCTGCGCGAGATCGCCGACATGCTGTCGTTGCACGAATCGACGATTTCGCGCGTGACGACGCAGAAATACATGCTCACGCCGCGCGGCACATTCGAGCTCAAATATTTCTTCGGCAGCCATGTCGCGACCGACACCGGCGGCGCCGCATCCGCCACCGCGATTCGCGCGCTGATCAAACAGCTGGTCGGCGCCGAGGATCCGCGCACGCCGCTGACCGACAGCCGCATTGCGGATCTGTTGGGCGAGCAAGGCATCCTGGTCGCGCGCCGCACGATTGCGAAATACCGGGAGGCGCTTCAAATCCCTCCCGTCAATCTTCGCAAGTCGCCTTGATGGCCCCGCCGTTGCCGGTCGTTCCGCTGTCTCCCTTTGGTACGAAAAATGCGTTTGTGAGTATTGCGCGGCCGCAATCGCGCCTTCACGCTTCGTTCGTCGATTCATTCGCGACGCCGGGCCGCCTCAAGTCGCGAATTGGTCCCCCCTTGGGGGCAGCGCAGCGGCGGGGCCGCAAGCGTGGCGCACAAAATCTCGGATAGGAGAGGCTTTATGAATCTGCATGTCACCGGACATCACCTCGAGATCACTCCCGCGATCCGCGCCTATGTGGTCAACAAACTCGAACGGGTGTCGCGACATTTCGATCATGTGATCGATGTCAGTGTGGTGCTGTGCGTGGACAAAATACGCCAGATCGTGGAAGCGAACGTACATGTGCGCGGCAAGGAGATCCACGCGCAGAGCGTCGATCCCGACATGTACGCCGCGATCGACGCGCTCGCCGACAAGCTCGACCGGCAAGTGAAGAAACACAAGGAAAAGCTCACCGATCATCGTTGCGATACTGAAGCGCTGCGCGCCGACGGCGGCACGCCTTCCCACTGAACGCCGACGAATCCCGGTCCCCGAACCGCCAAACGTCGCACTATCCGGCGGGGGCCGCTCGATGGCCCCCAAATTCCGTCAGCCTCGCCGTGCCCCGCCGATGAATCCGATTGCCGAGTTGCTCACCGCCTCGAATATCGCACTCGGGGTCGATGCCGATTCAAAGGCGCGTCTGTTCGACGAGGCCGGCGCATTGTTCGAACGAAGCTCCGGTCTCGCGCGCGCGACGATTTCGGGGAGCCTCGCCGCGCGTGAAAAGCTGGGCTCGACGGGCTTGGGCCAAGGCATCGCGATTCCGCACGGCCGCATCAAGGGCCTCGCCAAGGCCACCGGCGCGTTCATTCGGCTCGCCGCGCCGATCGCGTTCGGCGCGCCCGACGGCAAACCGGTCGGGCAACTCTTCGTATTGCTCGTCCCGGAGCATGCGACCGAAGAGCATCTACAACTTCTCTCCGAGCTCGCGCAGATGTTTTCCGATCGCTCGTTTCGCGACAAGCTCGCCGTCACGGACAACGCCGACGATCTGCTCGACCTGTTCCGCGCCTGGAAAGCGGCATAATCTGCGGTTCTGACACGCCCCAACGGCGGTCGACCCGACAGGGTGGGGAGAAATGACCGCACAGGTCGCGATGCGCCACGTCACCGTCGAGAAGCTGTTCGACGACAACCGCGAGCGGTTGCAGCTCGTCTGGCTTGCCAATCGCCAGGGCGGAAGTCGCGTGCTGACCGGCGAAAACGCCTTGAAGCCGACGATGGGCCAAGTCGGCCATATGAACTTCATCCATCCGTTCCGCATCCAGATCCTCGGTGCGGCCGAAGTCGCTTTCCTGCGCGATCTCCCCGAGGACGAGCTGCAGCGGTTGATCAACCGCTTGTTCACGACAGAGCTGGTCGCAATCGTGGTCGCGAACGGCGAGCAGGTCCCCCCGCATCTCGTTTCCCGCTGCAACACCCACCACATCGCGTTGTTCGTGTCGCCGCAGCCGTCGCCGCATATCGTCGACGTCTTTCGAATCTACCTGTCGCGGGTGCTCGCCGAGTCGACGACGCTTCACGGCGTGTTCCTCGACGTGCTCGAGATGGGCGTGCTGATCACGGGCGCGTCGGCGATCGGCAAGAGCGAGCTTGCGCTGGAGCTCATCTCGCGCGGCAATGGGCTGATCGCCGATGACATCGTCGAGTTGTCGCGCATTTCACCCGACACGATCGAAGGACGTTGCCCGGATGTGCTGCGCGATTTTCTCGAAGTGCGAGGAATCGGCATCCTGAACATCCGCACGATCTTCGGTGAAACGGCGGTGCGCCCGCGCAAACTGCTGCGGCTCATCGTCAATCTGGAGGATCACAGCAACGAAGCGTTCTCGGACCTCGACCGGTTGCAGGTGAACGCGACGTATCAGGAAGTGTTGGCGGTGCCGATCCGCAAAGTCACGATTCCGGTCGCGGCCGGTCGCAATCTGGCGGTGCTGGTGGAAGCGGCCGTGCGCAACTTCGTGCTGAATCAGCGCGGGATCGATAGCACGAAGGAATTCATCGAGCGGCAGCAGAAGCTGATGGAGGACGGCGGTTAGGGCCTTTTCACGCTATGGACGACACGGTACGGCCAGCCGGAATCGGCGTCGACGTCGCGAATGCGGTGTCGGGACGCGCCGATTTGCTGTTGATCGGCGGCGTCTCGGGATCGGGCAAGAACGTCGCGCTGGCGGCGCTGTCGGACTCCGGCTATTACGCGGTGAATAATCTTCCGCTGCCGCTGCTTGCCGCGACGATCGACTATCTCAAGCTTTCCGGCGAAATGCGCGTCGCCATTTCGCTCGATGCGCGCACCGGTCCCGGGCTGCCCGGCCTTCGGCCCGCAATCGATGCGGCGCGTGCTGCCGGCTGGAAGGTGACGTTCCTCTATCTCGACACGAAGACGGAAACGCTGGTCAAGCGTTTTTCCGAAACCCGGCGGCGACATCCGTTTTCGAGTGAAGAACGCACGTTGACCGAAGCGATCGAATACGAACGCGGATTGCTGTTGGAAGCGCGCGAGCTCGGCATCACGTTCGATACGAGCGAGCTTCCCGCCGCGGCGCTGCACACGTGGATCAAAGAGTTCATATCGGTCGATCGCTCGCAGCTCACGCTGCTGTTCGAATCGTTCGGGTTCAAACACGGTGCGCCGCTGGACGCCGACCTGGTCTTTGACGCGCGTTGCCTTCCCAATCCCCACTATGAGCCGGCGCTCCGTCCATTGACGGGCAAAGATCCGGCGGTCGTCGAATTCCTCGAAGCGATACCCGAAGTCGAGCGGATGTACACCGACATCTATCACTTCGTCGCGAGCTGGCTGCCCGACTACGCGCGTGACAATCGCAACTATCTGACCGTGGCGATCGGCTGCACCGGCGGCCAGCATCGGTCCGTTTATCTGGCCGAGCGATTGGCCCGCACGTTTTCGCCGCGTTATCAAGTTCTCGTGCGCCACCGCGAGCTCGATTGATCGTCGATCGTGCGCACGATCACGCTCGCGCTCACCGGTGCTTCCGGAATGCCCTACGGGCTCCGGTTACTTGAATGTCTGCTCGACGCCGGCACACGGGTGCAACTGCTCTACTCGGCGGCTGCACAAATCGTGGCCAAGCAGGAATGTGCATTGACGCTGCCGACGCAACCGCGTGAAGCCGCGCGCATGCTGGGCGAGCGCTACGGCGCGCGCCAGGATCAACTCCTCGTCTACGCCCGCGACGACTGGCTTGCGCCGATGGCCTCTGGCTCCAATCCAGGCGACGCCATGGCGATCTGTCCCTGCACGATGGGAACCCTCGGCGCCATTGCCGGCGGTCTTGCCGACAATCTGATCGAGCGCGCGGGCGACGTGATGTTGAAAGAACGCCGGCCACTCGTGCTGGTGCCGCGCGAGACGCCGCTTTCCACGATCCATCTCGACAACATGCTGCGCCTCGCTCAAGCCGGTGCGGTCATCCTGCCACCGGCGCCGGGCTTCTACATGCATCCGCGAACGATCGACGATCTCGTCGATTTCGTGGTTGCCCGCGTGCTCGATCATCTCGGCGTGGCTCACGACCTCGTGGCGCGATGGGGCGACGCGCGCGAGCGGCCCGGCCCGTCGACCGAGTCTATCTAGCGATGTTCTCTCTTTTCGAGAACCGCAACACACGATCGTTCTCGCTGCCGCTCTTCCCGCTTCGCACTGTGCTGTTTCCTGGCGGACAGTTGCCGCTCAAGATCTTCGAGCAGCGCTACATCGACATGGCGAAGGCGTGCTTGAAGGACGAGCGTCCGTTCGGCGTGTGTCTGATCACGCGCGGCGACGAGGTTGCCCGCGCTTCCGCGAGCCTTCCCGACTTCGTGCGCGTGGGAACGCTGGCGCGGATTGTCGACTGGGAAATGCCGCAACTCGGTATCCTCCACGTGACGACGAACGGCGGCGAACGGTTCCAGGTGAGAGACCATGCCGTCGAGGCCTCGGGCCTCGTTGTCGGCGACGTGACGATGATCGCACCCGAAGCCAATCCGGCACTCCCGGACGACTCGATCGCGCTGGCGAAGCTTCTCGAAGTGATCGCGGCGCGGATTGGCGCGCAGAACTTCCCGTCCGCGCGTCGCTTCGACGATGCCTCGTGGGTGAGTTACCGGCTCGCGGAACTGTTGCCGCTGCCGCTCACGATCAAGCAAAGCATGTTGGAGATCAACGATGCGCTCGTTCGCCTGAGCACGCTGCGGCGATTCTTGTCCGAGCAGGGGTTGATCGGATGAGGAGGTCCGTTTGTATGATGCTATAATGTCATGGCGTTTTGACGTTATGGAGCCCATCATGGAAAACGATCCGGTTCGTTCTACGTTGTATTTGGATCCCGCCCTGCATCGCGCCCTGCGTCTGAAATCGGCGACCACACGTCGAAGCATGTCTGAAATCGTCAACGAAGCCGTCCGCGCTTCGCTGCGCGAGGATCAAGAGGATTTGGCGGCGGTGAAAAATCGCGCCAGCGAAAAGACGATGAGCTACGAACAATTTCTTGCCAAGCTCAAGGCGGATGGCACGCTATGAGCTGAGGTTCAGGACCTCGGCCGCCAGAGATCTTCGGGGGGTTCCGAAGACGGACGTGCGTCGCATCCTGATGCGGATTGAATCGTTGCAAGAAGATCCTCGCGCGCCGGGTTCAGAAAAATTATCAGAACAGGAGGCCTATCGCGTTCGCCAAGGCGATCACCGGATTATCTATACGGTTTCGGACAAAACGATGGAGGTGGAAATCGTCAAGATCGGTCACCGCCGCGATGCGTACCGGGAATCGTGATCCGACGCTCCACCGGTGCGGGAACGTGTTCGCGGTACGCTAAATCAGATCAAGATCGATACACGCCTATAATTTCCAATCGATTTCGATAGCGCGACGACAAAGGTCATGGCCGGCCACAGCAAATGGGCGAACATCAAGCACCGCAAGGCCGCGACGGACGCGAAGCGCGGTGCAATCTTCAGCCGCCTGATACGGGAAATCACCGTCGCCTCACGCCTCGGCAGCGGCGATCCGTCGTTCAATCCGCGGCTGCGCCTCGCCGTCGACAAGGCGACCGACCAGAACATGCCGAAGGACACGATCGAGCGCGCGATCAAGCGCGGCTCGGGCGGCCTCGAGGGCGTCAATTACGAAGAAATACGTTACGAGGGCTATGGGATCAACGGCGCCGCCGTGATCGTCGACTGCATGACCGACAACCGCACGCGCACCGTCGCGGATGTCCGCCATGCGTTCTCGAAGTTCGGCGGCAATCTTGGAACGGATGGCTCGGTCGCCTATTTGTTCAAACCCTGCGGCCAGATCGTGTTCGCGCCGGGCACGAATGAGGACAAAGTGATCGAAGCTGCGCTCGACGCCGGTGCCGAGGACGTGATCGCACACGATGACGGCAGCGTCGAAGTCATCACCGAACCGCACGGCTTTGCCGCAGTCAAGGACGCGCTCGTCAAGGCCGGTCTGAAGCCCGCGCTCGCCGAGTTGACGATGAAGCCGACGATCGAAGTGGAAATGCACGGTGAGGACGCGCAACGGATGCAGAAATTGCTCGATGCGCTCGAGGCAATCGACGACGTGCAGGAGGTTCACACGTCGGCGGCGATCTCCGAATGATGGAACGCCGGCGGATCCTCGGCATCGACCCCGGCCTTCGCGTCACCGGTTTCGGCGTTCTCGAATTGCACGGCAGCACGCTCGTCTACGTCACCAGCGGTTGCATTCGGGCGAGCGGAACGAGTCTGCCGATTCGTCTCGGCGTGATCGCGCGCGATCTCGCCCATGTGATCGCCGAGCTTGGCCCTGCCGAGGTCGCCGTCGAAAAAGTCTTCGTCAACATCAATCCGAATTCGACGCTGTCGCTCGGCCAAGCGCGGGGCGCAGCGATCGCGGCCGCCGTGCTCGCCGGATTGCCCGTCACCGAATACACCGCGGGCCAGGTCAAGCAATCGGTTGTCGGCGGAGGACGCGCGCAAAAAACGCAGGTGCAGGAAATGGTGCGACGACTTTTGCAGCTGCCGGGAATGCCGCAGCCTGATGCCGCCGACGCGCTGGCCACGGCGATTTGCCATGCCCACGCTTTCGCCGGCAGCGGCGCGCTCAACGGCTATCGAATGCGGCGCGGCCGATTGCTGCCGCGCTAGCCGGAAATCTCCGGCGCCGCTGCATCGGGCGCCTGCGACCGCATCAAATGTCGCACCTGACTGCCGATCGATCCGAGACCGAAGATCGACAGCAGGCTCTTCGGCGGGTTGTCGAGGAGGACTTCGCTGCAATGATGCTGCTGTGCGAAGTGGACGATCGTTTCCGCCTGATTCCCCACCAGCACATGATCCTGATGCGGAATGCCGGCTTCGTCGAGCATGTGCATCGCCTCCTCCATGACCCGCATCCCGGCGTCGCGATGGATGTCGCGCAAATCGCCGCCGCTGAAGAATTGCGCGATATGGCGCGGCAACGGCCGCTGCACATTCAGCAAATGGATGCGAGCCGGCTGCCGACGATACAGCGCGATCGCTTGATCGGCCGCCCAACGCGATTCGCCGGGATCGCCGATTGGAACGAGAATGTCGTTCATGTTCATCCCTCCTGGCGCTAGGAAGCCTGTGGCTGTTTCGGATGGGGGCCGGCCGGTTCTGCCTCCACCGGAGCGCGTCGTTTCTTGCGCGAGATCATCTTGCCGGCAATGACAACGAAGAGTGCGCCCACAATCGGCGCGATGATGTCAAGAGAATGCGCGTGCGTTTCGACGTAATCCTTGACCGCCAGATCGCCGACCGCCATGTCGCCGGCGACATAACCGAGCAGCCCCGAGCCGATCGTGATCAGCATCGGAAAACGCTCCATCAACTTCATCAGCACCGCGCTGCCGAAGAGAATCAGCGGCATCGTGATGGCAAGGCCGACAAACAACATGCCGAGGTGTCCCTTGGCGGCGCCCGCCATGCCGAGCACGTTGTCGAGGCTCATGACGATGTCGGCGATGATGATTGTCTTCACCGCTTCCCAGAAGTTGTCGCTGTCTTTGACGTTGCCTTCGTCGTCCTCGGGCAGCAGGAGCTTCACGCCGATCCACAGCAACAGGACGCTGCCGATGATCTGGATGTAAGGAAGCGTCATCAGCAGCGCGGCCGACGCCGTCAACCCGGTCATCAACACGACGATGCCGCCGGTGCCGACGAGGAACGCGTTGCGCTGCTGTTTTGGCGGCAATGACCGACAGGCCAGTGCGATGACGACAGCGTTATCGCCGCTCAGCACGACGTTGATCACCGCGATCTTGAACAATGCAGTCCAAGTCGCGGGATCGCTCAGGACGGCAAGCATTTGGTGGTCCTCCAGAACGGGCCGGTTGAACCACCAAAGGTATCGAGCGGGCATTACGCATGCCTGTCGTGTGCGTTACGCTGCGCTGTCCGCAGCATTACGCGACGCTTTCCCGAGCCTTACGCGACGCTTACGCTGCGGCGCAATGGAACCACCGCCGTCTCCGCGATAGCGCTATGCGGAGCGAGCGGTGGGAAACGACACGATGAAGGTATTACCGACACCGTCGGCGTCGTCGTCGAGCGTGATCGTCGCGCTGTGCAGCGTCGCGATCTCGTGGACGATCGCGAGTCCCAATCCACTGCCGTCGGAATGGCTGCCGAGCAGCCGATGGAAACGCTCGAAGACGCGCTGGCGCTCGCCGATAGGAATCGTCGGTCCGTCATCGCTGATCGACAATCGCGGCGTGGGTTCACGGCCCACGCGTACGGTGACACGACCGCCGTGGCGACTGTAACGGATCGCGTTGTCGAGAAGATTGTTGACGAGCTCGGTGAGGCGCGTCGAGTCGCCTTTGATCATCGCATGTCGCTCGGCGCCCTCGAACCCGAGATCGATATTCTTCTTGTACGCTTCGGGAACCCACTCCATCGTCACGTCGAAGGCCAGCTTGCTCAGGTCGATGGGCGCGAGCTCGAGCCTTTTCACGGTCGCAGGTTCGTTGCGTGCGAGCGACAAGAGCTGCGCGACGAGTCGCGACATCCGCTCGACGCCGGTATAGAGATGGGCGAGCGACTGTCGCGTCAAGGCCGGATCCTCTTCGCGCAGCGCCACTTCGATGTGCGCTTTGAGGCCGGCGACCGGCGTGCGCAATTGATGCGCAGCGTCGGCGATGAACCGATTCTGAAACGTCAGCACTTCGTCGAGCCGCGCCATCAGATCGTTGATCGATTGGAGCAGCGGATGGATTTCGCCGGGAACGCGCTCGGCGACGACCGGGCTCAAATCCAGATGCGAGCGCGCCGCGACCGCCTGCTGCAGTTGCCGCAGCGGGATGAAGCCGCGTGTCACGCCCGCCCACACCAGAATGCCTGCCACGAGGATCAAAGCAAGCTGCGGCAGGATGATGCCGATCAGCATCTCCTGCATCAACGTGCGACGCTTGGTCAACGTCTCGGCGACCTGAACGACGACCGCGGGCCCGTGCGCGTCGGGGCTTGCGTCGGTACCCAGCTGCGCGACGCGGATTCGAGCGCCGCCGATTTCGCTGTCGTAGAAGGCGGTGGCCGAACGCGCGTGATCCTGCTCGGATAGATCGGCGTCGCCGGCGATGAGCGTTCCGTCCGGCGCGCGGACCGTGTAGTAGACCTTGTCGTACTGATCGAGCAGCAGCGTCCGCTCGGCATCGGCTTCGAGATCGAACGCGATCTTCGTGCCGTCGCGCTTGGCGTGCAGCACCAGCTCGCGCGCAATCTCCATCAACTCGCCGTCGTAAACGCGACCGGCGAGACGCGTCGCCAGCACATAACTGCCTGCCGCGTCCAGCAGGAACAGCAGCGACATCGGGATCAACAACCACCGGAGAAGTTTGCCGCGAAGCGTGGTCCTACGCCCGCTCATCGACCTTGTCGAGCAGGTAGCCCATCCCGCGCACCGTGCGGATGTCGACGCCGAGCGGCTCGAGCTTCTTGCGCACGCGATGCACGTAGACTTCGATCGCGTTGCTGCTGACGTCGTCGCCGAACCCGAACAGGCGATCGATCATTTGCTCTTTGCTGACGACCTTCCCTTGCCGTGCGAGCAAGAGCTCGATCAGCGCAAGCTCGCGCGCCGGCAACTCGATCGGCTGGTCGTCGTGAAAAAGGCGCCGCGCCGCGGTGTCGAAACGCAGACGGCCGTGCAGCATGCTGCCGCCGGCGTTGTAGTGTCCGCGCCGTATCAGCGCCCGAACGCGCGCCTCGAACTCAGGGAGATCGAACGGTTTGGTCAGGTAGTCGTCGGCGCCGAGATCGAGGCCCGCGACGCGGTCCTCCAGCGTGTCGCGCGCCGTGAGGATCAAGACGGGCGTCTGCGAGCGGCGATCGCGAAGCCGGCGCAATACCGCGAGACCGTCGACTTTCGGCAACGCGATATCGAGGACCACCAGATCGTAGGTATTGCTCGCGAGCGCGTGGTTGGCAAGCTCGCCGTCCTCGACCAGATCGACCGCATATGCGGCCTGGGAGAGCGCGCGCGTCAGCGCCGCCGCCAGCACCGTGTCATCCTCCACGACCAGAATTCTCATACGTCCGGTTCGTCGCCCTGCGCTTTTGATCCGTCTAATTTACACCGATCATCCGCAGGGGCCGGCCATTGCATGGATACGGCGCCTGGCGCGCTTCGCGCACGAATGCGCGTGCGATAATCAATCAACTATCGAACCCGTCCCATGATCGGCCGCTTGTCCGGCGTACTGCTCGAGAAAAATCCGCCGCAGCTTCTGCTCGACGTCCAGGGCGTCGCGTACGAAGTCGACGTGCCGATGAGCACGTTCTACAACCTGCCCGCGACTGGCGAGCGCGTAACGCTGTTCACGCATCTCGTCGTGCGCGAGGACGCGCACCTCCTCTACGGCTTCGGTAGCGAAAACGAGCGTCGCGCGTTTCGCCAGCTCGTCAAGGTGAACGGCATCGGTGCGCGGATCGCGCTCTCGGTGCTGTCCGGGCTGTCGGTCGGCGAGCTCGCACAAGCGATCGCGTTGCAGGAGCCGGGGCGTCTCACGAAAATCCCGGGGATCGGCAGGAAAACCGCGGAGCGCATTCTGCTCGAGCTCAAGGATAAGCTTGGCACCGACGCGACGACCGCAATCGACGTCCATCGCGCGCCGCCCGTGACCTCCGACATCCTGCACGCGCTGTTGTCGCTCGGCTACAGCGACAAGGAAGCGGCCGCGACGGTGAAGCAATTGCCCGAGGGCGTCGCCGTCGGCGATGGCATACGCCAGGCGCTGAAGCTGCTTGCCAAGGGTTGAGCGGACCCGCTGTTACACTGGGCGCCGCGATGATCGAGAACGACGAGCTCAAGCGAACGGTCACGGGCAAAGCAGCGAGCCCGCAAGAGGAAGCCTTCGAACGCTCGCTCCGTCCGCGCGCGCTGTCCGAATACATCGGGCAGGAAAAGATCCGCAACCAACTCGGCATCTTCATCGAGGCTGCGCGTAAACGCGGCGAGGCGCTCGATCACGTGCTGCTGTTCGGACCGCCGGGACTCGGCAAGACGACGCTTTCCCACATTCTCGCGCACGAGCTCGGCGTTAACCTGCGGCAGACGTCTGGGCCCGTGCTGGAACGTCCGGGCGACCTGGCGGCGCTCCTCACGAATCTCGAGCCGCGCGACGTGCTGTTCATCGACGAGATTCATCGCCTGTCGCCGATCGTCGAGGAGATCCTGTATCCGGCGCTCGAGGATTTCCAGATCGACATCATGATCGGCGAGGGACCGGCCGCGCGCAGCGTCAAGCTCGATCTGCCGCCGTTCACGTTGATCGGCGCGACGACCCGGGCCGGCATGCTGACCAATCCGTTGCGCGATCGCTTCGGCATCGTCGCACGACTCGAGTTCTACAGCGCCGAGGAACTGACGCGCATCGTCGCACGCTCCGCCGCGCTCCTCCGTATCGATGTCGACGCCGAGGGTGCGCTCGAGATCGCGCGCCGCTCGCGGGGAACACCGCGGATCGCCAATCGATTGCTGCGCCGCGTCCGGGATTTCGCCGAGGTGCGCGCCAACGGCGATGTGACGCGCAAGGTTGCCGACGCGGCGCTCGCGATGCTTGACGTCGACGGATCCGGGCTCGACGTAATGGACCGGAAACTGCTGCAAACCGTGCTGTCGAAGTTCGGCGGCGGACCGGTGGGTATCGACAATCTGGCCGCGGCGATCGGCGAAGAGCGCGACACGATCGAGGACGTGCTGGAGCCCTATCTCATTCAGCAGGGATTCCTCCAGCGCACGTCGCGTGGGCGTATCGCCACGGCGCTGTCCTACCGTCATTTCGGACTCGCGCCGCCGGTTGCCGGCGCCGCGGCGGATCTCTTCCCGAGCGAATGACGGAGTTGCGCTGCAAGTCCGCGTTCGCGTTTCCTGTGCGCGTCTATTACGAAGACACCGACGCGGCCGGCGTCGTGTACTACGCCAATTACCTCAAGTTCATGGAGCGCGCGCGAACCGAATGGCTCTCGTCGCTCGGATTCCCGCTGGCCGCGTTCGAGCAGGACTTTGGCGCGGCTTTTGTCGTGCGCCGCTTCGAGATCGATTTCCTGGCGCCCGCGCGTCTGAACGATACGCTCGACGTCACGGTCGAAGCGGTCGAGCGCGGCGCGAGCCGCCTCGTCGCGATGCAAACGTGCCGGCGCAGCGGCGTCGCGATCGCCAATGCACGGGTCACGCTGGCATGCGTCGACAAAGCGCACTGGCGCCCCATACGCATTCCCAAGCCGCTTAGAGCAGCCCTCGAGTCGACCGGATGAACGTCCACACCGATCTTTCGTTCGTGACGCTGATCATCCATGCGTCGGTCATCGTGCAGGCCGTCATCCTGCTGCTCGCCGTGCTTTCGTTGTGGTCGTGGTGGCAGATCTTCCTCAAGCTCTTTCAGTTGCGGCGCGCAACGCGCGACACGAACATATTCGAGGACGAGTTCTGGAAGGGCGGCGATTTGACCGAGCTCTTTCAGCGCGCGACGCAGGCGCGGTTGGGCGGCGGCCTCGAGCACATCTTCACTGCGGGCTTTCGCGAATATTCCAAGCACCGGCGTCAGGGCAGCACGTCGGCGGTCACGCTCGATTCCGCGCGCCGCGCGATGCGCGCTGCGTATCAGCGGGAAATCGACGCGCTCGAAGCGCATCTCGCCGGACTCGCCACCGTTGGGTCGGTTTCCCCCTACATCGGCCTGTTCGGAACGGTATGGGGAATCATGAACGCGTTTCGCGGTCTTGCGAACGTGAGCCAGGCGACGCTCGCGAACGTCGCGCCCGGCATCGCGGAAGCGTTGATCGCCACGGCCATCGGTCTTTTCGCCGCGATCCCGGCCGTGGTCGCATACAACCGCTACACGCACGACGTCGACCGCCTGGCCGTTCGCTATGAGACATTCATCGAAGAATTTTCGAACATCCTGCAGCGGCAGGGGTAGACGAAAGAACCCGACAGGGCACTAGACGATGCGCCGCGTTCGCAAGCCGATCAACCAGATCAACGTCGTTCCGTATATCGACGTGATGCTGGTGCTGCTCGTCATCTTCATGGTCACGGCGCCGTTGATTGCGCCGGGGGAAATTGAGCTTCCGTCGGTCGGCAGCAAACTGACGGTCCCGGCCGAGCCATTCATGATCACCTTGCACAACGACAAGTCGCTCGGACTCGAAGACAAGGCGGCCAAGTCGCCCGAGGTCCGCATTGCGCGCGACCAGCTGCTGGCGCGAATTCTCGAGCGCCAAAAGCAAAGCGACCAGCCCGTCGTCATCAAGGCCGACAAGAGCGCACGTTACGAAGACGTGATCGAAGTTCTCGATCTGCTGCAACGGAACGGCATTCGAAGAGTCGGCCTGCTCGCGCGACCGACGAGCTAGAAGACGGATCCGGTGGCACCGAGCGATCGTCCACACCGGCCGCGTCGCCCACGCGGGAAGTTGATTGCGTTGGTTCTCGCGATCGGCGTCAATCTCGTCTTCCTGGCAATCCTCATCTTTTCGGTGTCATGGCAAAACCGGCAGCCGCAGGCGGTCACCGCCGAGCTCTACGCGCCACCCACGAAAGCGCCTGTTGAGGCGACTCCACCGCCGCCTGAAGTCAAGCCGCTGCCGCCCGAGCCAAAACCCGAACCGAAGCCCGAGCCGAAACCGGAGCCCAAGCCTGAACCGAAGCCGGAGCCGAAGCCGGAACCAAAGCCTCCGCCCCCGACGCCGAATATCGAAAAGCCGCAACCCGCGCCGGCCGACATCGCGGAGAAAGCGCGCGCGGAAGCCGAGCGCAAGCGGAAGGAACAGGCGGAGCGCGAACGCAAAGAGGCCGAGGCCAAGAAGCAGGAAGAAAAGAAACAGGCCGATCTGCGCGAGCGTCAGCAGCGCGATCTCGCCGCGATGCGCGCACAGGCAGAGCGCGAAACGCAGCAGCGCAAGCAAGTGGAACGGGAGGCGCAGCTTCGCGCGCAAGCGGAGCGTGAATCGCGCGATCGCGCGGCGCAGGCTGCGTCCGCGGCGCTCAATCGTGCGCAAGCCGACTGGATCGACAAGATCCGCGCGAAGATTCGCAACAACCTCAATTTACCGCCCAACATTCCGGGCAATCCGGAAGCGCGGTTCGACGTCGCGCAGCTTCCGACCGGCGAAGTGATCGAGGTGAGACTGACGAAATCGAGTGGCGTAGCGGCCTACGACGACGCCGTGCAGCGCGCGATTCTCAAGGCTTCGCCGCTTCCCAAGCCGGCACAAGCCGATATTTTCGTGCGCACGCTCGAGCTTCGCTTCCGACCGTACGACTAGGTCCGCGCCTTTTTCTCGGTGATCTGGACCGCGGTCCAGCTCCAGTCGGCGCGTTGCTCGATCAAGTGCCGGAGCACGATCGTGTAGACCGAGCGGCCGGTCGTGAGGATGACGTTGCGGCCCTCCTGATATTCCGGCGTCGGCACGATCAGCGTCTTGACCATCAGCGGCTTGTCGGGACGCGACGGCGGCGGCAGATACAGCGCCTCGAAGCGCGCGCCGATCGTCGACACGTCGACGCCGTTGACGACGAAGCCCATGTCTTCCTTCGACTCTCGCTTCGTATACAGCGTAACCGGCACGATGTTGTCGGCGATGATCGCGAGACCGCCTTCGACCTCGTCCGGCGACAACTTGTTCAAGCGACGGACGATGCCGAGCAGCCATTCCGATACGTCCGATTGGCGCACGGCGACGAGCGCGCCGAGCGACAAAGCCTGGCCAACCCCACCGGTCGCGCCGATTCGAAGACCGGCGATGCTGCGATCCTTGACGTGCCACATCGGATCGGTGAACGACGAAAGGCTCGCGGCGATCGAGTCGTGCTCGTCGCGGAAGACCCGCCTCGGCGGGGCGACGTCCGCAACGGTATAGACCTCGATCTGCTCGGGCTCGACGCGATCGGCCCTCCCCCGCTCTACCGCCAGCGGCTCCTTGGCCGGGTTCGACGCGAGCTCGTGGCAGATACGCGCGAGGCCGACGCGCACGCGCGCGGTCACGCCGCAAGAGCTGCGCGGATCGCGGCGCAGGTTCGCATTGAGGTTCGGCGCGATGGCCGGTCGAATCTTTTCCAGGATCGCAACGCGCCGTTGGTTGACCGACATCACGCCGCTCAAGTCGGGCGATTCGGCGCGGCGAAGCGCCGTGGCGGCGCGGTCGAGCTGGTCGCAGACGGCGCTCGTGTCGAGATAGCGCAGCATCAGGCCGGCATCGTTTCCGAGCGGACGGACGAGCCCGGTCTTGCCGCCTACATCGACCAGGAAGCCTTCCATCGATCGCGCGACGGCGTCGAGCGACAGCCGGCGGCTCCAGCCGCGAATCTGCGCGTACGCCCAATCGAGCTCGGCGGGCGTCATGTTGCCGGTGTTGAGCTGATGGATCAGCAGCGCGTAGACGTACTCCTGCTCGGCGGTCCATTGCGTCGTGTTCGGACCATGACCGAGCACCGTCGGAACGCGGTCGATGCCGAGCTCCGCGGCACGCATGTAGACGTGATGAAGCTCGACCCATTTGGCCGGGATCCACCGCTCGTAGCGGAAGACGCGAAGCTTTGCGTCGGTGCCGAAATAGTGGATGAGCCGCGCAAACAACAGCGGAACGAGCGATTTCCAGCGCGGATTGTTGCTCTGGAGCAGCGCTTCCTCGAGGATCGATTGATACGCGTTCTCGTAGCCTTGCGATAAATCGAATGCCGCTTTCCAGATTCGTTGCGAGAGCTGCGTGCCGCCGTCCGCGTTTTCGACGTACTGCTTGACGAGTTGGCGACGATCGGCGCCGAGTGCCGCATCGAGGAAGAGCAGCGCCTGGACGCGTCCGGGGTCGAGCGGCCGGCGCGCCTGGCGCAACGATTCGAGCGCGCCCAACACCGCCTGCTGGCGACCGATCACGTCCTGCGCGGGCAAGCTGCGCAACCATGCCGATACCGCCTTCACCGATGCAAGCGGATCGACGTTCTCCCGGGTCCCCGACGTCAAAAAGCCGAACATGTGGTTGGTGCTCTTTTGGTTATCGCGAGTCGCGTCCGCTACAATTCGCTCTTGCTTTGCAACGCTTCACCATTCTTCCCGCGCGCGACTCGCTTTTTTGCGTTTCGCGCCCCCTAAAGCCGAGGTCCTCGATGCCCCATTCGCCGCCGTTTTCGGCAGCGCGCCGCTGTGTCGTTTTAGGCGTTGCGTTGCCCCTCTTTTTCGCTGCTGGAGTCGCCATCGCGCAAGCCGCTGCGCCTTCGCCTAATCCACCAGGAGGTAGCAAGTTGAGTGCCATGCCGACGGAGCTTCAAAAATTCGACGTAAAACAAGGGACTGGGGCGGAAGCGACCGCCGGAAAACCGGTGATCGTTCATTACACCGGGTGGATATATGACGAATCCAAGCCCGACAAAAAAGGTGCCAAATTCGATAGCTCGCGTGACCGCCAGGTGCCGTTCGGATTTTTTCTCGGCGGAGGCAAGGTCATTCGCGGTTGGGACGAAGGGGTGGTCGGCATGAAAGTCGGCGGCCAACGCACGCTCATCATTCCGCCCGCAATGGCCTATGGCGAGCGCGGCGCCGGCGGCGTGATTCCGCCCAACGCCACGCTGATCTTCGATGTCGAACTCATCGAAGTGAAGTAGCCGTTCGCGCGGCGACCGCTTCGGTCCGGCGATGCTTCCGCGCGGCAATCGTGCGTTGATCCGGCGGCGGCTGGACTACCGCCCACCGGCTTTTCTGGTGGACGCAGTGGAGCTGACCTTCGAGCTCGCGCCGACTCGGACCGAAGTCACTTCGCGTTATGGGTTTCGGCGCAATCCGGCAGCAGCCGGGCATGGCCGCGCCCTAACTCTCGTCCTCGACGGCGAACGGCAGACCGACGTCCATGTCGAGCTCGACGGCCATGCGGTCCCCGAGAGCCGCATCGTCCAGGACGAGCATTCGCTGCGCCTGGATGCGCCACCGGACGCCGGCAAGCTCGTCATCCGATCGTCGACCGCTCCCGCCGCCAACGTTTCGCTCGAAGGTCTGTACGTCTCGTCGAATGTGTTCTGCACCCAATGTGAGCCCGAGGGATTCCGCCGCATCACCTACTTCCCCGATCGGCCCGACGTGCTGTCGCGCTACACGGTGACGCTTCGCGCCGATCGCGACGCGTGCCCGGTGCTCCTGTCCAACGGCGATCGCATCGCGGAGGGCGCGTTACCCGGCGGCCGGCATTTCGCGACGTGGCGCGACCCGTTCCCAAAACCAACGTACCTGTTCGCGCTGGTCGCCGGCGATCTTGCCGCGCTCGAAGACACGTTCACGACGAAGTCCGGACGGCGCATTGCGTTGAAGATCTATTCGACGCCGCAGAATCTCTCGCGCTGCACGCACGCGATGGAGTCGCTGAAGCGCGCGATGCGCTGGGACGAAGAGCGCTTCGGACGCGAGTACGACCTCGACACGTTCATGATTTTCTGCGCCGACGACTTCAACATGGGCGCGATGGAGAACAAAGGCCTCAACATCTTCAACAGCCGTCTCTTGCTCGCCGATCCGCAGATCGCCACCGACGCCGATTACAGTGCGATCGAAGGCGTGATCGGCCACGAATACTTTCACAACTGGACCGGCAATCGCATCACTTGCCGCGACTGGTTCCAGCTCTCGCTGAAAGAAGGGCTCACCGTTTTCCGCGACCAGGAGTTCTCGAGCGACATGGGTTCGCGCGCCGTCGAGCGGATTGCCGCAGTCGAATATTTGCGGCGCGAGCAATTCGCCGAGGATGCGGGGCCGATGGCGCACCCCGTGCGGCCCGACGAGTATCAGGAGATCAATAATTTTTACACGTCGACCGTCTACGAGAAAGGCGCCGAAGTCATTCGCATGCAGCACACGCTGCTCGGTCCCGAGCGCTTTCAGCGGGGCATGGATCTCTACTTCGCGCGACACGACAGCCAGGCGGTGACCTGTGAAGATTTCGTGCAGGCGATGCAGGATGCTTCGGGCATCGATCTCGCGCGGTTCCGTCGCTGGTACTCGCAGGCGGGAACGCCGACCGTATCGAGTCACGGTCGTTATGACGCGCCTGCTCGAACGTATACGCTCGAGCTCGAGCAGAAGACTGCTGCGACCGCCGGTCAAGCGCACAAGCGCCCTTTCCATATTCCGTTCGCAGTTGGATTGCTGGATCGAGAGGGGAACGATCTGCCGCTTAAATTCGACGGCGAGACGGACCGCGGTCCCACCACGCGCGTCCTGAGCCTGACCGAGGCGCGTCAGTCGTTTCGCTTCATCGACATTCCTGTCGCGCCGGTGCCGTCGTTGCTGCGCGGCTTCTCCGCGCCGGTCAATCTCGTCCATCAACATACGGACGAGGAGCTCGCGTTTCTTGCTTCGCATGACAGCGATCCGGTCAATCGCTGGAACGCCGCGCAACGTTCGTTCGCCGATGCGTTGCTTTCGCTCGCGCGTGATCATCGCGATGGCCGACCGCTCGCGTTACCGGCGACCGTTGCGCTGATCGTGCGGCATCTTCTCGCCGATGAAACAAGCGATCCGGCATTCATCGCGCTCGCGTTGACGCTTCCCGATCCAGGCTACGTTGCCACGCTGGAGCCAGCGTTGGACGTCGACGGCGTCGGAGTGGCTCACGGCTTTGCCTTTCACGAGATCGCGCGATTGCATCGCGGCGCCTTCGAACAGGCTTATCAACGCCATCATTCGCGAGCGCCGTATCAAAAGACGCCAGCGCAAATCGCCGCCCGCAGCCTGTCGGGCGCTTGCCTGCGCTATCTCGGGGCACTCGACGACGCCGACGCCCGCGCACTCGCGGTGTCCCAATTCGAGCGCAGCGATAACATGACGGACACGTTCGCGGCGCTCGCTGCGTTGAAAGACAGCGCGTCGACCGAACGCGATCAGCTGTTCGCGCGCTTCGAGGCCGATTGGCGCGACGAGCCGCTCGTACTCGACAAATGGTTTGCACTCGAGGCGCGAAGTCTTCGTGCCGACACGCTGGATCGGGTCAAGCGCTTGCTCGCGCATCCGCGTTTCAATGCGCGGAATCCGAATCGTGTCCGCGCGCTCGTGGGGGCATTCGCGCTCGGGAATTTCGTGCGCTTTCATGCGAACGATGGTTCCGGCTATGCGTTTGCGGTCGATCAGATTCTCGCGCTCGACAAGATCAATCCACAGCTCGCCTCGACAATCGCCGGCGCGTTCAATCTTTGGAAGCGCTTCCTCCCGCCGCGCCGAGCATTGATGGAGGCGGCGCTAAAACGCGTCGCGCGAGCGAGTCGCCTTTCCCCCGACGTCGCGGAGGTCGTCGGCCGGACATTAGCGGAGTAGTGCGATCACGCCTGACTAGGCATGAGGCTGCAGCACGTAGCTGACGCCAACAGCGCTCGCGTACAGCCCGACGCCAAACGTGGCATGCGCCATAAGGCTTTTCAGCCTGGCCTGCGTTGGATTCGGCGCTCTCGATGCGGCAATGCCGAGCCCGAAAGACGGTTGCATGACCAGGAATGGCACCAGCACACTGCCAATGCCGAAAATCATGGCGGGCAACACCGAGGGCCGCATGAGCCAGCTACTTGAAACAAAGGCGATGAACACGAAAGCATATCCGGCACCGATCACGTAATGAGCGATCCAGCCCACCGTGCACTCGAAACGTTTCTGCGCAGCAGCCGCGATACTTGCGTGCATGAACCTGCCTTCAGGCATATGGCTAAGCCAGCGCCCAACCAAACAATAGTTGGCCGAAGGAATGCTGAAGGCGCGCTGCAGGAACAGCGCCCAAAGGTCCATGAACAGAGTCGCGCCAAGTCCAACTGAGACTGCACCCAGGAAATATGTTGCTTCAGCGCTCATCAATCTGGTCGATCAGAGTGCTCGTGCCTAACAAGACCAAAGTTAACCGGCGTGGCGCCAGCGACACGCGCCAGAACAAGCAGCGTACCGGCGAGTCCGGTTGAAAGCGTGGTCAGGACTCAAAACGTTGCCCTCTAAGGCAACTTGGCCGGAGAGGAAAACGGTTTGGTGGCGTCCACCATAAACATGACCAGAGCGTGCAGGTCAGTCGAGCCGCTGCTGGAGACTTGCAACGGGGTATCTCCGCCCGGGCCCGTGTCGGGCTGACCGACCTTGACTTGAATTAAGCCTTGGGGCGTACGGATGCTTTGCTCGCCGGTGACCACGTAAAACGACTCGGATCCCGGATGCGTGTGGACTGGCGTGATACTGCCCGGAGGGCCACTGGCTTCATTGATGCGCAATAGATATTGCGTTGCCATCACTGGAGCGAGCGGCCCTACCTCGGCAACCTTAGTGCTGCCCGCGGATGAGCCGCCCGCGGGACCGAGCGTGAAGAGCCACACCTTGCCCGCCGACTCAGCGGCTAATCCCGTGGATCCCGCGGCGGCCTGGGCTTGTGAGAGGGTG
>DASXPO010000173.1:0-2012 GCA_036493535.1 Casimicrobiaceae bacterium | reverse complement strand
GCCGAATGCCAGCCGCGTGCCCGCGTATGCATTGTCGCGGTTCAACGGCTGCCATTGATGCCAGTGCGCCTCGGGAAGACGCTTGAGTAGCGCTGCGATCTGCGCGTGCAGCGACGGCGACGTCACCGTATCGCTCAGGATCCGCAATCCCTTTCCCCGCTTCAACATAAGCGGCTGCATCGCTGCATGCAGGGCGGCGACAAAGCCGTTCCACGTGCCAATGGTGTCGCCGTGACGAACGGTTTTGGATCGATCGGGGTCCCACAGCTCGAGAACGGCACTCTGCGCGAACACGTCCGTCGCTCCGAGGCTCGCGGGATGGTGAGGATTTCCCTCGATTTTGGTCGGCCGGCCCATCTGCGTTGCCACCAGCACGCCGAGTCCGTAACCGTCGCGTCCGAGTGCTGACGCGTAGTAGACGGGCTTGCCGTACGTCTGTTGCGGCGGCCCGTCGCGATACGGAACGATTTTCTCGAGCGGCGTGCGTGCACACCCTGCGCCGGCGAGCGCGAGCGAGGCGCCGAGAATCTTCATAAAGTTTCGGCGATCCTGCAAAGCGAGCACCGACTGCTTCATATCCAACGAATGCGCCGCTGGAGCTATTTCGGCGGCGCCATGCGATTGCGCTTCCGCGATGCTGCGCCAAAAATGCTCGTGCGCCGCTTCGCCGCGGCAGGCGTTCGTCACAATGGAATCCGGTCGATCGTCGCTCATCGATGGCATGTCGAGCAATCGGTGAGCTCGCGCGTTGTCCGCAGTTCGTAAGCCTTGCGAAGTGCGGAACCTCGTGCGGCCTGATCGGGCGGCGGCTTCCAGTCGACGTCGAATACGCGTTCGCGCGGACGCAGGAAGCGCTCCGGGTGGCGATGACAATCGAGGCACCACTGCATATCGAGTGATGCGACGCGTCGAACAAGCGGCATTCGATCGATCGGTCCATGGCATGTCGTACAGCCGATGCCCTTCGCGACATGGATGCTGTGATCGAAGTAGACGAAGTCGGGCAAATCGTGAACGCGTCTCCATTCGAGCGCCGACCCGTTCTGATAAGCATGCACGAGGGGAGAGAGCGGGGGCGCGTCGGTGAAGAGCTGCGAATGACACGTCATGCAGGTCTCGAGCGGCGGAATTCCGGCGAACGCGGAGGTCTCGGCCGACACGTGGCAATAGCGACAATCGATGCCGTCGTCGCGGACATGATGCTGATGGCTGAACGGCACGGGTTGCTCGATTGGATCGTCCGCCGGCGCATCCGACCTCGCGTTGATACGGTACGCGGCGGCGGCTGCGATCAGCGCGACCAGAATGCCCGCGGCGCCGGCGCGCAGCACGAGTGTGAACCGTCGCGAAAAAACCTGCGCCATGAACGTAAGTGTTGGACATCCCAAGCGAGCAAATTCCGCGCCGCATCCTCTTTCGAGTGCCCGGACCACGGCCTGCGCTATGGCGAGGCGCATATTAGGCGCCCGCGGTCCCGCCGGAAAACATTTGCATCAATGTATTGTTGACAAGGCGGTAAGGTAATTCCTTCCGAATGGCCTTCGTGGCGCGATCGAACGTTTACGTGCGTCGCTTGGCTTTACGGCGGACGCACCTTGGCACGCGGCTCGCTTACCAGCCAACAACACTGAAATGAGCCGGAAGCCCGACGCGAAGCCGCACGAGGAACGCGCCATCGACGAGCGCTCGGGGCTGCGCACGCCGGTGATTTACGAAATCGTGCGCAAGCGCGGCGAAGAAGAAATGGCGCGTCCGGCTGTTTCGCTGTGGTGGTCAGGCGTTGCAGCGGGGCTGTCCATCAGCTTCTCGCTGCTGGCGCAGGCGATCCTCGAGCTGCACTTACCGAACACGCCGTGGCGCATTCTGATAAGCAGCCTCGGCTATGCGGTCGGGTTCCTGATGGTCGTCCTTGGACGGCAGCAGCTTTTTACCGAGAACACGATCACCGCGGTACTTCCCGTCATGGCGCAATTCAGGGGCGGCAATGTTTTGCGGCTCGCCCGCATGTGGGC
>DASXPO010000172.1:0-16820 GCA_036493535.1 Casimicrobiaceae bacterium | reverse complement strand
ATCGCCCGCACGACGCTCTTCCTCGCGTTCCTGAAGATCGGTCTCCTCGGGTTCGGTGGCGTCTTGCCGTGGGCGCGACGCGTGCTCGTCGAAGAACGGGCTTGGCTCACCGATCGCGAGTTCGCGGAGATGATCGGGATGTGTCAAGTGCTGCCGGGCCCGAACGTCGTCAACCTTTCGGTAATGCTCGGCGCTCGATGGCAGGGTCCGGTGGGATCGCTGCTTGCATTGACCGGCATCCTGTTCGTTCCCGTCATCGCCGTATTGATATTGGCGACCTTCTATGCCTCGGTCGCGCACATGCCCATCGCCGGCAGCGCCATTGCCGGCGCATCGGCCGCTGCCGCGGGACTGATCATCGGCACGGCGATTCGGCTTATCGCCGCATCGCGGCCATCGTTGCGTTCTCTGCTGCTGTCCGCGGCCGTCTTTCTTGCCGTCGGCGTTGCGGAGGCGCCGCTGCTCTGGGTCCTCGCTGTCGCGGTTCCGCTGGCCATCGCCGTCGAATGGCGGGCGTCGCGATGAACACCTCGTTCGATCTGCTGTTCGAGATCGCCTGGCGCTTCGCATCGCTGTCGTTGCTCGCCATCGGCGGCATCAATGCGCTGCTACCCGAGTTTCATCGCGTCGTCGTCGACATCGAAGGATGGATGACGAGCGCCGAATTCGCCGATCTGTTCGCGCTGGCGCAGCTCGCCCCCGGTCCGAACGCAATGGTCGTTTCGTTGCTGGGCTGGAAAGTGGCGGGGATTTCCGGCGCGTTCGTTGCCACGATCGCCGCCTGCGGACCGTCGTCGCTCGTTTCGTACTTTGCGATGCGCGCGCTCGAGCGGCTGCGTAACGGCACGCTCCGCGTCGTGCTGCAGCGAGCCCTCGCGCCGGTTGCCATCGGACTCGTGCTGGCGAGCGGCTACACGCTCGCGAGAGCCGCCGATCGCTCTGCGGGTGCGCTGGCGTTGACGCTCTGCGGTGCGGCAGCCGTCGCCGCGACTCGCGTGAATCCGATCTGGGTGCTGGCGGCCGCTGCGCTTGCGGGCGTCGCCGGCATTGCCTAATTAACAGCTGTTTCAGCGGCTGCGGGTCTTTTTCTTTTCCAGCATCGTTCCACGGCAGCGTGGGGCGCCGCAGCGACAGGCATAGCCGCGTTTCATCTTCTCGGTCACGCGGCCCGCAACGCTCAACTGGTAGTCGTACGACAATTCCTCGCCGGCACGAATCGTTCGCTTCGCTTCGATGTAGACGCGTGAGTCGTCATCCTCGATCGGCACGCAATTGGGTGCGCACGAATGATTGATCCAGCGCGCGGCATTGCCGCGCACGCCGGCGTCGATCACGCGCCCATCGTGCAACTCGAATAGAAAGGTGTGAAAGGGGTTCGACGGATCGCTGTCGGGCCGATGCTCGGCTTCATCGACCGAGATCCGATCGCCTCGGTATTCGATGATGCAACTGCCCTTGCGAATCGTGCGGCGCGCAAACACGCCACGGCCGTGAATCGGCGAATGGCGCACAACATAAGACGGCATCTTGCGGGATGATCGGACGGGCATCGGAGGGAGAGGAGAGGAACGGACTTTGGCAAACTCGATTGTCGCATGCCGCGAGGGTTGCTTCGAACGATACTGCGACGTTGTGGTGGAATAACACTGTTGCGCCGCCCCGACCGCCCTGTTCCGTGACCACTTCTGCTCGAATCAATCCGCTGACTGAAGGGCCGATTGCCGGTGCCCTGTTCTTTTTCACACTGCCGATACTCGCATCGAACGTTCTGCAATCGCTGAATGGATCGGTCAACGCGATCTGGGTTGGACATTATCTGGGCGAAGCGGCGCTGACGGCGACGTCGAACGCCAACATCATTCTGTTCTTCCTGATCTCGCTCGTATTCGGCGTCGGGATGGCGGCCGCCATTCTGGTCGGGCAAAGTATCGGGGCGCGCAACCAGGAGCAGGCGAAGCGCATCGTCGGCAACGGCGCCGCATTTTTCATCGTCGGATCGATCGCGATCGCCTCGTCGGGCGCTCTGTTCACGCGCCCGCTTTTGACGTTGATGCAAACGCCCGACGACGCGATGCCGTTTGCGGTTGCGTACCTCCGCATCATCTTCGCCGGCATTCCGTTCCTGTTTCTCTACACGTTCGTGATGATGGTGCTGCGGGGCGCCGGCGACTCGAAGACGCCGTTCTGGTTCCTGCTCCTGTCGGTCGCGCTCGACATCGCGTTGAATCCGCTGTTGATCTTCGGCGCCGGGCCGATTCCGGCGATGGGAATCGCCGGTTCGGCGACCGCGACGCTGCTCGCACAAATCGCGAGCGTGGTCGCGCTGATCGGCTATCTGCATCACCGCCGTCACCCGTTGTTCCTGCACGCGGGCGAGCGCCGGTACCTGCGACCCGATCGCCCGATCTTGACGGCGCTCGTCAGGAAGGGTCTGCCGATGGGCTTGCAAATGATCGTGCTATCCGGATCGTCGATCGTGATGATCAGCCTCGTCAACCGCTTCGGATCGCAGACGACGGCGGCGTTCGGCGCCGCGATGCAATTGTGGAACTACGTGATGATGCCGGCGCTCGCCGTTGGCATGGCGGCGTCCGCAATGGCCGCACAGAACGTCGGCGCGAAACGCTTTGATCGCGTCGAGCGGGTCGCCGCGACGGGCGTCGGCTTCAATCTGCTGATGACGGGCGGCCTCGTCACGCTGATTTATCTCTTCAATCGCGGCGCCCTCGGGCTGTTCTTGCCGGCCGAAGGCGACGCAATTGTCGTGGCCCAGCACATCAACGCGATCGTTCTCTGGTCATTCATGCTGATCGGCATCGCGATGGTGCTGGGTGGCGTCGTCCGTGCAACGGGCGCGGCCGTTCCGCCACTCGTCGTGCTGTTTCTCGCGCTTTTCGTCGTTCGAATTCCATTCGCGTTCCTGATGAGCGGACGCTGGCACGCCGAAGCAGTGTGGTGGAGCTTTCCGCTGGGCTCGGGCGCGGCGGCGCTCTTCATGTGGCTCTACTATCGCCGTGGGAGTTGGAAGCGCGCGCATATGCTGGAGCCGCGCGCGGTCGCTGTCTCCGCGGAGTAGTTTCGCGTCAGCCGACGCTTGCCTTCGGTTCGTCGGACACGCGCGCATGGAGCCGATCGACGCGCGCGAGCTCCGGAAACCAGCGCATCCATAGCGCAACGACGGCGAGCGTTCCAAGCCCGCCGATCACGACGGAGGCAACGACGCCGAACCATGCGGCAGTGACGCCGGACTCGAATTCGCCGAGCTGATTCGACGTGCCGATGAACAAGGCATTGACGGCGGAAACGCGACCGCGCATGGCGTCGGGCGTTTGCAACTGGACCAGCGACGAACGCACGACGACGCTCACCATGTCGGCGGCGCCCATCACGGCGAGCGCGACGATCGACAGCAGGAACGAGCGTGACACGCCGAATACGATCGTCGCGATTCCGAAGAGTGCGACGGCCGCGAACATCGAGCGGCCCGCATGGCGCTGCAACGGTCGACGGGCGAGATACAACGCCATCGCGAGCGCGCCGACGGCCGTGCTCGAGCGAAGCAATCCCAGGCCCCACGGTCCGGTCGAGAGAATGTCGCGTGCGTAAATGGGTAGGAGCGCGGTTGCGCCGCCGAGCAGAACGGCGAATAGATCGAGCGAGATCGCGCCGAGAATCGCGGGACGGCTACGGATATAGCGAATGCCGGCGAACACCGAATCGAGTCCGACCGCTTCGGAGCGGCCCTGCGAGTGCACGAGACGGATTGCGGCCGTGACGACAGCGGTCGCGAGGAACATCGCGACGCTCGTCGCGTACACCGCGCCGGGTCCAGCGACATAGACGAAGCCGCCCAACGCGGGACCCGCAATCACCGCCGCCTGCGTCGCGGCTGAATTGCTGGCGATTGCGCGCGGAAACAACCGTCGGGGCAAGAGGAGCGGCAGCAATGCCGACATCGCCGGCATTTGAAACGCGCGCGCCGTGCCGACGATGAAGATCAACGCGAAGATCCAGCGTTCGGTAATCCATCCTTGATAGCTGCCGAGCGCGAGACCGCCCGCCGCGAGTGCCTCGACGAACACGCACGCTTGCAGCACGCGGCGCCGGTCGAATCGGTCGGCAACGTGTCCGGCGACCAGGACGAACAGAAAAGAGGGAATGAATTGCGCAAGTCCGACGAGGCCCAGGTCGAGCGCGCTGCCGGTCAACGCATAGACCTGCCAGCCGACGCCGACCGCCAGCATTTGGTGGGCGACCATGGCGGCGACGCGCGCGAACCAGAACAAGACGAACGAGCGCTGCGCGAGGAGCGAGCTCGAATCGATTGCGATCGTTCGCGTCAAAGCGAAGGGCGGCAGAGCGTCAAGACAAAAGGCGTCGTGGCGGCGGCGAGGACGGTGGTCAATACGATCGCGGCGGCCACCGGACCCGGGAGCACGTCGAAATGTCGCGACATCAAATAGACGTTCGCGCCGACCGGAAGCGCGGCGAGCATCACGATCGCGGCGGTTTCGAGCGCCGGCAAGTCGAGCAGGGTCGCCAGCGCGAAAACGGCGGCGGGATGCAGAACGAGCTTGACGAACGCGATTGCGCTACTCACGGTCCATCCCGACTTCGTCCCAAATCCCGCCAACCCCATTCCCAACGCGATCAGCGAGAGCGGAATCGCCGCTTCGCTCACCAACTCCAGCGTTCGATCGACGAAGGCGGGAAGCGCGACGCCCGTGTATCCGAATGCGGTACCGATCAGGATGCTTGCGACCACCGGATTGCGCACGACGGCGACCAAGGTTTTCGTGAGGCCGCGCATCGAAAGCTCCCGATGGCGCGCCCATTCCATCGAAATCGTGACGAGGGTCCAGAGCGACAGCGAATTGAATACGAGCACGAGCGAGACGGCCGGAAGCGCGGCTTCGCCGAGCGTCACCTTGGCGAGCGGGACGCCGAGCAGGACGTTGTTCGCGAAGATGCCGCCCATTGCAAAAATCGATTGCGCTGCGCCGTCCATCCGGAAAATCGCCCATGCCGCCAGCCGCGCGACCACATAGACGATCAGGCAACCGCCGAAAAAAGCGATCAGCAAACGCGCGTCGACGCGCGGCTCCCGCGCAAAATCGCTCATCAGCCGGAACAGCAGCGTCGGGATCGCAACGGCGAACACGAAGCGGGTGAGCGCATCCGAGGCGGCGAGGGGCCAGCGACCCCAGCGTGTCAGCGCGTAACCGACGGCGATCAACAGGAACAGCGGCGCGGTGAGATTCGCGAGCGCGAGGAACGTCGTCATTCTTCGCGCCTAGAAGCGTCTTGGAACTATCTCAAACTGGGGCGAGTAGCCTGAGACGCGGGTTACCCAAAGGCGCCGACGCGATGGCCGATGAGCGACAAAAACTCCTCGCGGGTGGCCTGCGAGTCGCGAAACGTGCCCAAAACCGACGAGGTCACCATTTCCGAATTCTGCTTTTCGACGCCGCGCATCATCATGCACAAGTGGCGGGCCTCGATCATCACCCCCACGCCTTTTGCGCCGATCGACTCCATCACCGCTTGCGAGATCTGCTCGGTCAGGCGCTCCTGCAATTGCAGACGGCGCGCGTACATGTCGGCGAGGCGAGCGAGCTTCGATACCCCGAACACCTTGCCGGTCGGAATGTAGCCGATGTGACAGCGGCCGAAGAACGGCAGCATGTGATGCTCGCAGAGGCTGTAGACCTCGATGTTCTTCACGATGACCATGCTATTCGTCTGTTGCGTGAAGATCGCGCCATTGATGATTTTTTCGAGCTCGGTGCGCGAGCCGGAGGTGAGAAAGGCGAGCGCATCGGCGACGCGCTGCGGCGTCTTCAAGAGACCTTCGCGATCGGGATCCTCGCCGAGCGCGATCAGGATTTCGCGGACAAGGTCGCGGATGCGATGCGTGTCGACGTGTCGCTGGGGAGTGTTCATCGATTACCCGTCGACCGCGAGCCCTCGTTCGCTCGTCTTGCTCGATGGAGCGGCGAGCGCATTCAACGCGGAGCTCACGGCGCGATCGAATAGCGGTACGGGCTCGAGCACGAGCGAGACTTTGCCGCTGACAAGCGCGTGCGCAAGGTCCTCCGGCGAATAGACGAAGATCGACAGCCCCGAGCGGCTCGCGAAGACGTAAGTCATCCGCAGCGCTCCGGTCCAGATGAGCCGCGCCTGCACAGCGCCGCGCTCGGATTGAAAAGCGAGCCACGTCCCGGCCACCATCTCGCTCACGAAATCGTGGATGCTCGCGACCGCGATCCCCGGCAGCGAGCCCGCTTTCGTTCGCGCGGCATCGGCGAGCGACGGTGGCAACGGCGCTGCCGGCATTGTCGGCGTCGGCGCAGCATCCTGCTGCTTGATCGCGGCAATGTGAAGCTGATAGAGCTCGTCCATGAAGCCCTTGAAGCGATCGTCCGCGAGGGCGACTGCCTTGCTGCCCTTGCGCAGATTTCCCACGAGCGTCGGAATCATTTTCGCGAGGCGCGCTTTCTGGCCGGTTCGCTCTTTTGCGACCACGCTCCACAACAAATCCTCCAGCGTGCGCAGCGCCTCGCTGGCCGCGACGCTGTGCTCGCCGTGCTCCTTGCGCAGCAGCGTCAGATAATCGGCCCACGTCGTCTCGACGTAGCTTCGAATCGCCGCGGGCACGTCGCTCCCCGCGAGGCGGTCGCGGACGAGACCGCGCACGCTTCCGCGATCGGACTCGACTTGCTCCGCGGCCGCCGCCGAGCGGATATCGGGCATGACCGCCGCGGCGGTTTTCCGGCTCTCGCCGTCGATGAACGTGGCGACGCGATGATCCGCTTCGTCGAATGCCGTCAGATCGACCTCGAAGCGCGCGGCCACGTCGTCGATGACGTCGGCGGCCAGCGCTTGCAGCGCACCGCAATAGGTCGGATCGTCCGTCGCCCCGATCGTCGCTGCCGCGAGTAAATCGAGTGTATGGCGCGCCGGATTGCGCGGGTTCTGGAAAAACGCCGGATCGATCAGCGCCGCCTTGAGAATCGGCACTTGCAATCGCGAGACGAGCGGCCGCAGCTCGTCCGGGATCGACGGATCACGCGAGACGTATTCGAACAACAGCGCGACGACGTCGAGCGTCGTCCGCTCCGCCGGTTTCTGCACGGAATCGCCCAGCATCTCGCGTATATACGGAACGAGGTTTTGCGGCAGCGTCGAACCGGCTTTTGCGCCGAGCGATCGCGCCGCCTCGCGCAGGACCTCCGCGGGAAGGTCCATCCGTTGCAACGCGGTGAGCATCGAAATGGCCGATGCCGTGCCGCCGAGCGCGAGCATCGGGTCGAGATCGGGAAACGCTTCGTTATCCGCCGCTGCATGGCCGCGATTGCGCTCGCCCGTTGCGGGCTTCGCTTGCGCGAGCGTGTGCAAGGCGGCCACGACCGTCGCCGCCGGTAGAGTCGTTCGATCGCGGGCCATCGCGCGCGCCGGCGGGGTCTCCGCCCCCGTGCGTCCCGTCATTCCCGCTTTGGCGAGCAGGTCCTTGAATGCGGGCAGAAGATCGGCGTCGTCGGCGGGGCGCAAAGCACTTCGCGCACGGAGCGCCGCGTTGATTTCCGGCAGCACCTCGTGTTGCGCAAGGAGCCGATTCAACGCAACGTAAATCTTGTTGACGCTGGGCGTGATGTCGGAAAGCATCCGCTCCATTAACGGCCGCGAGACGCGCGCGTCGGGATAGATCGCCCGCGAAGCGACGCCGATGGCGTCCATCACGTATACCGGGGAAAACGGATTGTCGATGTCGCCGAGATTGCGCTCCGGTACCAATGCCGCGAAGCGCTGGTCGAGCGCGGTGACTTCGTGCCCCGTATATTCCTGCAGATGTTGCATCGCGTGAACGAGGGCTTCCTGCTTCGCGTGGTCGAAGTCCGAGAGCATCTTGACGTTCAGGCCGCCGGACTCGGCGTCGGGGCGTCGTCCCTTGCGCCGGTGGCCGGCGATGCGGCGCTCGTAGAGCTCATCGATCGTGCGCGCGAAATGCTCGAGCCATTCGCCCCGCCGGGTCTTGAAGCGCTCGACTTCGGGCTCGGGAACCTGGGTATTCCACTCGAACAAGTCCGTCGACATCTCGAGGGACGAGCGTGCCAGGTCGATCAGGCGCGATTTGTATTGCGCAAAGCATTCGCGCAATAGCGCACGCGCTTCGGCGGTTCCGACGCGCGAAGCGCCTTGCGCCGTGTCGGCGAAGGCCGTTTTCGACAATGAGGGATTCTGGGGCGTTGACGCCATGGACTCGCGCATTCTAGCCGGTTGCGCCGCCATCCGAGCGCCGCGCCACCAAGCGTCGGACGCAGGTTGCGGGCGTCGTTGTTTTGCGGCAGGCTTCTCGGCCGTGGAATGGGAAGGAGTAGTCGATGAATTGCGCGATCTGCGGCAAGGACAACCAGGCCGGTACGCGGTTTTGCGTGCACTGCGGCGCTGCGTTGACCGCGCCTGCGGGCGGATCGCGGCAGACCACGATCGAAACGGCGGGCGCTATTCTGGGACCGAAGCCGGCGGGGCCCATCAGCGTGCCCCCGTCATCGTCAATCCTTGCACCGGCAGCGCCAATGGCGTCGGGCGCCACGCCCGCGTATACGGCGCGGCCGGCGAGCCCGCCACCGCCACCGCCCGAAACAACGTTCATTCCGCCGGGGGTCGAACCGGCGCCGGTCGTACCGGCCTATAACGCTGAACCGAAAAGGGCCGGATGGGTGCTCGTTGCGATCGCGGTGGCAGGGGCCGTGGCGATCGGCGGGTACTTCGGTTACAAGGTCGTCGGGGGAAAGCGTGACGCGACGGACACGCTGACCGGCATCGAAACGAACCAGGTTGCGCAACCGTCCCCCCAGTCACCGCCGGCCCCCACCATCGCCGAAGCGCCGAAATCGGAGCCTGAGAGACCGCCGCCGGCAGCGCAGGAAACGCCTGCCCCGGCGCCTGTCGAATCGCCGCAACCCGCACCCGTTGCCCCGCGGAAAGGGGAACCGAAAGCACCGAGGGCGGCTGCCTCAACACAATCGTCATCACGACAGCCCGTGACGCCACAACTCGCGACGCCCCCGCTCGCAGTGCCCGCGCCGCAGGCGCCGGTCCGCACTGCCCAACCGGCGAACAACATCGCGGCCGCAGCGCCCGTGCCGGACCGCTGGGCGCAGTTCGCTGAAGATCTCCATCATTGCGAACGCGAAACATTTTTGAGTCGCGTTCTCTGCGACCAGCGCGTGCGGTTGCGCTATTGCGACGGCTACTGGGGCAAAGTCCCGCAGTGCCCCGGCGGCATCGCCAATCCCGACCGCGGTCAGTAGGCCCGGCATCGCCGTCAGTGCGCCGATCTTTCCAGACCGCGTCGCTACGGTAGGGTTTTTGCCGACAGGGGTTTCGGGGTTCAACCGCTCGTTGGTATGCGCCCTTCTGCCTACTATGGTCTCGAAGCGCGGCCTTCCGTCGGCGGTCGCAAACGGAATGGCTGATGACCCAAATCATTGCAGGGGTGTTCGACGACAACGCGACGGCAGATCGGACCATCGCCAATTTGCACGATGTCGGTTTTGGCGACGGGGATATCGATCGTTTCGCCGTCAATCCGCCGGGCCGCCACAACGGGCTGCCATTGGGCGGCGATGAGCAAGCGGACGAAGGCGCGCGGGGCGGCGAAATGGGTGCGCTCGCCGGGGCTGCCGTCGGCGGAGCGGTAGGCGCCGTCGCAGGCTTGGTCGCAACGCCGCTCATCGGTCCGGTGGCAATCGCCGGAGGCCTCGCCGCCGGCGCATACGCCGGCTCGCTCGCCGGCGCGGTCCGCTCGCTCGGCAGGCCCGTCGAAAACGGTGACGCGGTCAACGCGGTTCGGCAAGCCGGCGTGATGGTGGCGGTGCACGTCGACTCGGCTGATCAGGCAGACTCCGCAGTCGACGTTCTGCGTGCCAACGCTGCGCGCAGCCTTGAACAGGCCGACGGACTGTGGCGCCGTGGCCACTGGATCGATTTCGATCCGGTGGGTACGCCGCAAGAAATCGAGGTCGATGGTGGCGGTCGACGTCTCTCGCGAACGCGCAGAGCTACGCCTCGCGGCCCGAGAGCCGGTCGCTGAATGCCGCGACCGCCGTTCGGAGGTCCGCTAGCCGCGGCCCACGAACGGCATCTTGGTCGCCATTACCGTCATGAACTGAACGTTCGCATCGAGCGGGAGGCTCGCCATGTGAACGATGGCGTTCGCGACATTCGCCACATCCATCAACGGCTCGATCGCGACTTGTCCGTTCGCCTGCGGCACGCCGGACGCCATGCGTGCCGCCATTTCGGTCGATGCGTTGCCGATGTCGATTTGTCCCACCGCGATGTCGTACTTGCGGCCGTCGAGGGATCCGCATTTCGTGAGACCGGTGACGGCATGCTTGGTCGCGGTGTACGGCGCGGAATTCGGCCGGGGCGCATGCGCCGATATCGAGCCGTTGTTGATGATGCGTCCGCCGCGCGGTGTTTGGTCTTTCATCAGTTTGAACGCTTCCTGCATGCACAGGAACAGGCCGGTCAGATTGATGTCGACGACGTTCTTCCACTGTTCGAGCGTCAACTCTTCGAGCGGAACGCCGGGCGCGCTGACGCCGGCATTGTTGAAGAGGACGTCGAGCCGCCCGAACGCTCGCTTCGTCTCGCCGAAGAGCGCGCGCACCGATGCGGGATCGGCGACATTTGTCGTCACGACGAGCGCGTCGTCGGCCGCGGCTTGCGATTCCGTGCGGGTTTTTTCGAGCGGCTCGCGCCGCCTGCCGGCCAGCGCGACGCGATAACCATTGCGCAACAAAGCGAGTGCGGTGGCTTTACCGATGCCGCTGCCGGCGCCGGTGACAATCGCAACTTTCATGGAAGCAGGCATGCCGGTCTCTCCGCGCAATGACGAGTGGCGTCATTCTAGGGCCTGTGAAGAAACGCTAGATGCAGAAGCTTCCGAAGCCGTGGCGATAGGCGCGGCCCGCGCACACCGACAGACCCCAGCCCGGTCCGTAGTAGGGCGCGTAATACGGTGCGGGCGCGTAATACGGAGCGGGATAGTAGTAGGAGTAGGGATCGTAATAACGCGGCGGAGGGGTCTGATAAACCGGCGGGCTTGCGACGACGCGATCGGGCGGGGGCGGAGGCGCGGGCGCGAGTCCAGCGGCCCGTTGGGCGAGTTGCCACTCGCGCCAGTGGAGCAGCCGCTGCGCTTCCTCCGAGGTGATCTCGCCGCGCGCGACCCGTGCGTCGGTCTCGCGTCGGTACGACTCCATCTGGCTTTGCACTTGTTGCGATTGCGCGGCGGTGAGCGGCGGCGCCGGAGGCGCGCCGTCCTGGGCAAACAAAGAATTCGCAAGCATCAGTGCGCTTGCGGTCGCCATGGCTGCGATTACGCGCTTCATTGCTTTTGCTCCCGTCTCGTTGCGTCAGCTTTGACCCGAATGGACCGGCCGGCTTGCCGTCTCGGACATCGAACCAACGTCATCCGTTCAGCGGTGGTTTACCGACATCGTAACGAAGTGTGAACGATCGAGCCGCGACAGGTGGCGATTGGTGGGACTTGTTTGGTACAAAAGCGCCATTTCTGCTTTTTCGGCCGCCGTCTCTCGTGGCATATAGCTTGCAGCTTGACGGCGTGTAGGGCTTTGCGCCTATAATGCCATTGTCATAATTCATTGATCGCGATGAGGCAGCGCTCGTGGGGGGCGGGCCATGGGGCCATGATGAAATGCACGATCTGCGGGCGGCGAACGCTGCCCGGCGCCAAACTGTGTTTGCCGTGCCGCTCGGCGCTTCGGCGTGCACGCGACGATACGGTATCCGAACTGCTTCCAATGCCAGGCCGGGTCGGAGCCTTGGCCGCATCGGGCGCGAGTACTGTCTCGAGAGCGCTCGATCTGGTTGCCGAGCGACGCGCCGCGAGGCGACACGCGCAGAAATCAGCGCCGGGTGCCAGGGCTCAAGCGAAGGTTTCTGCGTACACCCCGCTTCGCGTCGCCGCGATTGCGCTTTTCGTGCTCGCGATCGGATTCCTTGCGTACGGTTTCGGCCAACAGTTGCGCGGCGATCCGCAGCCTTCGACCGCGCACGATCCCGGTCCTTCGGCACCCGCCGTCGCGCATACGTCGGTTTCGCCCGCCTCGCTGGCGGCGGAAGCGCGGAACAACGTGTTGGGGGCGAACCCATCCGTCGAACCCGAGTCCGAACCTGCACCTGTTCCGCAAATCAAACCGGTGCAGCCAAAGGTGCCAAAGACCGTTAAAAGCGCAACGCGTGTACCTGCAAAGGTCGAGGCGCCCGCGATTACACCCGTGATCGTCGTTCCGCCGGTCGTCGTCGTTGCCACGACATCGATGACCGTCCCAACTCCCGCCGCGGCGCCGGATCGGTGGCAAATGTTTTCGGCCGCCTTGGGTCGCTGCAACGGCAATCTATTTTCGAAGATCGCATGCGAGCACTCCGTGCGCGCGCAGTATTGCGACGGTTATTGGGGACAAGCGGCGCAGTGCCCCGCAGGCATATCGAACGACCACGGTCAATAGGTTTTTATCGAGCCGACATCTGGCGTGATGTCCGGAACGTTGCGGAATTCGGCACACGGTTTCTTGAGCCCGAGAATGTACGGAACCGAGCGGCAAATGAGCTGCATGTGCCGCAGCAATCTCGACGGCATCGGCAACGCCTTGGCGGCCGGCAGCACATCGCTGCAATCGCGAAGATCGACGTAGTAAGCGGGGGTCAAACCAAGATCGTCGAGGTCGAGATCGAGATTCGCCGCACGTTCGCGTAACGGCTCGTCGAGCATTTCGTAGACCGGCTGGGTGACCAGCAGATATTCGGGAACCGGCACGTCGTTCTTCAGCATTCGATGGACGACGATCACGTCCACGCCCGCAAGCTCCGTCATCTGCTTCACCTTTTGGACCGCCACCGGGCCGACGTGCCCGACCAGTTTGATCTTCAAGTCGCCTGCCTGCAGACAACCGTCGCAGGGACAAAGCGTGTTGGTCCGTAGATCCGCCGCACGCGCGTGAAACGCCCGATAGATCGCCGTCGCTTGCGCCGCGACGAGCGACGAATCAAAGCGTCCATCCGCGCCGGTCGGCAAATAAAAGAACGCCGCATCGCCTTCGAGCTTCGCCAGACGGAGCGCCGGCACGGCATCGATGATGGCCTCCAGCAACTTCGCGATCGTTTCCTGCGCGTGTACGAGGCTCATGTAGTGGAACTTCATGAATTTCGTGTAGCCCGCGATATCGGCGATCATCAGCAAGGTCGGCTGAACGCTCATGGTCCTCTTTTGGATTCTCTGCACGAAGTCGCCACGACATGCCTGCTATACGGAGCGGCTGTGCGATCGGATCAGACGCGAGCATAACGGAAGCCGGCCCGATGAAATCGATTCCCGCCCGGATGCCGTGCACGGGACTAAACTTCCCGGCGTTGACCTTGTCTGCCGTGAACGAGGCAGGGCGACCCACAGTAGAGGAACGAGACAATGCTAAAAGCGTCCCGATGGCGTTCCAAAGGGCTTTTCGTATTTGTCGCCGCGCTGGCGGGAATCGGAACGGCGTGCTCCGAGCCTACGTATTTCAACATTGCGCCTGGGGCGGGGCCGCACGATGTCGCTGCCGCACCGGTGGCCGGGGGACCGGTGTATTACACGGCACAGCGCACGGGCAAGCTCGGCATTCTCGATCCGAGGTCCAAGCGTTACGAGGAAATCGCGCTGGGCAAAGGTTCCGCGCCGCATGGTGTCGTCGTCGGTCCGGATGGCGCGCCGTGGATCACCGACGGCGGCCAGAACGCGATCGTCCGCGTCGATCCGAAGACGCACGAAGTGCGCAAATGGCCGTTGCCCGCGGATAGCGGTTACACAAATCTCAATACGCTGACCTTCGATAAAAAGGGCCATGTCTGGTTCACCGGTCAGAGCGGCTATTACGGCCGCGTCGATTTGCAGTCGAACGACGTCAAAGTCTGGAAGGCGCCGCGCGGCCGCGGACCGTACGGCATTACGGCGACGCCGAACGGCGACGTCTATTACGCATCGCTCGCGGGCAACCACATCGCAAAAATTAACGTCGACACCGGCGAAGCAACGGTCATCGAGCCGCCGACGAAGGACCAAGGCGCGCGGCGAATCTGGTCCGACTCGAAAGGACGACTCTGGGTGAGTTACTGGAACACGGGCCAAGTCGGCATGTACAATCCCGCGGCCCGCATGTGGCGGGAGTGGAAATTGCCCGGCGCTGCGCATGCGTATTCGGTTTGGGTCGATCCCGCCGACAAGGTGTGGCTGACCGATTGGAGCACGAACGCGATCGTCCGCTTCGATCCGGCGACGGAAAAATTCGACAGCTTTCCTTCGGACCGCGACAACGCGAACGTGCGCCAGATGCTGGGCCGCGCCGGCGAAGCGTGGGGCGCTGAATCGGGTTCCGATCGATTGGTGATGGTGCCGGCGCCGGCACCCGCGCAATAGCGATACGCGCCCGTCTTGGAGAGGACGATGCCGAGCTTTGACCTACGCGTCAACGGCGAATCGCGCAACGTCGACGTTCGCGATCCCGAGGAGCCGCTGCTCTACGTGTTGCGCAATCGATTTCGGTTGACCGGCGCGAAATTCGGTTGCGGTCTCGGACAATGCGGCGCGTGCACTGTGCTGGTCGACGGACAACCGGCGCGCTCGTGCACGCTGCCGATGTCGCGCGTCGGCAACGCGAATATCACGACGATCGAAAGTTTGGGCGCTCCGGAAAAGCCGCATCGCGTGCAGGCGGCGTTCATCGCCGAGCAAGCGGCGCAATGCGGCTATTGCACGAACGGCATGGTGATGACTTCTGTTGCGCTGCTGGCTCGCAATCCGGATCCATCGCTCGACGACGTGAAGGCCGCGCTCAACGGCAATCTGTGCCGCTGCGGAACGCACCAGCGAATTTTGCGCGCGGTGATGCGCGCGAAAACGCAACCGAAGGACGCAAAGGAATGAACGCCCGCCGTGATTTTTTACAGAGCGGCGCTGCGCTGGTCGTGGGCTTCGCGTGGCCGGCGTCGGGCTTTGCTCAAGTGATCGCGGGTTCCGATCGCGCCTTGGGCAAGCCGCTCGACGTGAATGACCTCGATGGTTTTCTTGCGATCCATCCGGATAGCCGCGTGACGCTTTATTGCGGCAAAGTGGATCTCGGTCAGGGTTTGCGCATCGCGATGCGTCAAATGGCCGCCGAAGAGCTCGGCATCGACGTCGGGACAATCGCGATGATCGAAGGCGACACGGCGTTGACGCCGGATCAGGGGCCGACCGCCGGGAGCAGCGGCGTCATGCGCGGTGGCGTGCAAATCCGTCAGGCGGCGGCGACCGCGCGCGAAGCGTTGTTGCGCCTTGCGGCCGAGCGTACGGGCAAGCCGGCGACGGAGCTCGAATGCGTCGGCGGCGGCGTGCGCGCAAAAAGCGGCCGCACCGAGATTCGAATCGGCGAACTGGTCGGCGACAAGCGTTTCGCCGTCAAAGTCGATTCGAAAGCGCCGCTCAAGGATCCGTCCGTCTATAAGGTCGTGGGCCAATCGCTGCCGCGTCCCGATATTCCGGCGAAGGTCACCGGCGGTCACGTCTATGTGCATGATTTCGCGCTCCCCGAGATGCTGCATGGTCGCGTGGTCCGCTCACCCGTCGTCGGTGCAAAACTCGTGGATGTCGACGAAGCGTCGATCAAGGCGATTCCGGGCGCGCGCGTCGTGCGCCTCGGCAATTTCCTTGGCGTCATCGCACCCGACGAATGGGACGCCGTTGTCGCCGCCCGAACGCTGAAGGCGCAATGGTCGAACGAGACGAATTTGATCGGCAGCGCCGCGGTGCGCGATTGGTTGAAAACCGGACCATTCGACGGCGAGGATTTCATCACCCGCAAGGGCGATGCGCAGGCCGCGCTCGCGCAGGCATCGACGCGAGTCAGCGGCGAATACTATTGGCCGCTGCAGACGCACGGGTCGATGGGACCCTCGTGCGCCGTCGCGGACGTCAAAAAAGATAGCGCAACGATCTGGACGGCAAGTCAGGCGACGCACAAATTCCGCGACACGTTCGCGAAAATTCTCGAGCTGTCGAAGGACAAGGTGCGATTGATCTATCTCGACGGCGCCGGCTGTTACGGCATGAACGGTCATGATGACGCGGCCGCCGACGCGCTGCTGCTGTCGCGCGCGATCGGCAAGCCGGTGCGTGTGCAGTGGATGCGCGCCGACGAGCACGGCTTCGATCCGAAGGGACCGCCGCAGTTGCTCGCCATTGAAAGCGCGCTCGACGGCGACGGCAAGATCGCCGCATGGCGCACCGAGATGTGGCTGCCCAAGGCGACCACGAATCTTCCGAACGTTCCGTTGCTGGGGCCCGAGGCCGCCGGCATCGCGCAGACACAAGGCATTTCGACGGGGCTCATCAGCCAAAACGGCGCACCGGGTTATCCCTGCGCGAATACGGACGTGCAGGTCCATTGGCACAAGACCTCGCCGCTTCGACCGTCGAACATCCGCGCGCCGGGCAAGATCGCAAACTGCTTCGCCGTCGAGAGCCTCTGCGACGAGCTCGCCGTCGCCGCGAAGCGCGATCCGTTCGAATGGCGGCTCGCGAATCTCACCGATCCGCGCGGCATCGAAGTGTTGAAGCGCGCCGCGGCGTTGATCGGTTGGAACCCGCGCACCGAGCCCGCGCCCGAACGCATCGGCCGCGGTATCGCGTACATCCATTACAAGGATAACGAGACGTACGTCGCGACGGCGCTCGAAGCCGAAGTCGATCGCACGAGCGGCGCGGTTCGTGTGCT
>DASXPO010000171.1:0-31344 GCA_036493535.1 Casimicrobiaceae bacterium | reverse complement strand
TGCATCGTGCTGAACGCCGTGTGCCGTAAGGACGCGCGCCGCTGACGCTCCGCGCGCCGGGGCGCGCCGCCGGCCTGTGATGACGAGAACGTATCAGGTGTTCGTCGATTCCCATTGCCATCTCGATTTTCCCGAGCTCGCCGCGGAGCTGCCCCGTGTGCTCGATGCGATGCGAGCCAACGACGTCACGCATGCGCTGTGCATCGCCGTCGAAATGGAAGCGTGGCCGCGCGTCCACGCGCTCGCGCTCGGCGCGAGCAACCTGTACGCGAGCGTCGGCGTGCATCCCGATTACACCGATCATCCGGAGCCCACAGTTGACCTGCTGGTGTCGAAATCGCGCGAGGCGAAGGTCGTGGCGATCGGCGAGACGGGTCTCGATTATTACCGGCTCGAGGGCGATCTCGAGTGGCAGCGCGAACGCTTTCGAACCCACATCCGTGCGGCGCGCGCGTCGGGGAAGCCGCTCGTCATCCATACCCGCGCAGCCGCCGCCGATACGCTCGCCATCATGCGCGATGAGCGCGCGCGCGAAGCGGGCGGCGTCATGCATTGCTTTACGGAGACGTGGGACGTTGCCGCCGCCGCGCTCGACCTGGGGTTCCATATCTCGTTTTCCGGCATCGTCACGTTCAAGAATTCGACGGCGCTCAAAGACGTCGCGCGCCGGGTGCCGCTCGAGCGCATGTTGATCGAGACGGACAGCCCGTATCTGGCGCCGGTCCCGCATCGCGGCAAGCGCAACGAGCCGGCATTCGTGAAGCACGTCGCGGAGGAGATCGCCCGTCTTCGTGACGTTCCGCTCGAGTCGATCGCCAAGGCGACGTCGGAGAACTTCTTCAGGCTATTCGAGATCGATCCCCATGTTCACTAGCCACGCGCGCGCCTTGCTCTTCGCCCTGGTGCTCGCCGTTTCGTCCGTTCCGGCATCGGCGCAACAGGTCTACGAGGATCTGATTGTCGCGGTCGCGAACGATCGGGCGGACGAACTGAAACGGCTGCTCGCGCGCGGCATGGACCCGAACAGCGTCGATCCCAACGGCGATCCGCTGTTGTTCATTGCGGCGCGAGCCGGCTATCGCGCAACGGTCGATGTGCTGCTCGCGGCCAAGGCGAACGTCAACGCGAAGAATCGCTTCGGCGACACGCCGGTGATGGTGGCGGCGCTCAACGGGCAGCTCGAAATCGTCCGGCGCCTTCGCATGCAGGGCGCCGAGCTGGAGCCGCGGGGCTGGACGCCGCTGATCTACGCGGCGACGGGCGGCCACGACGCCGTCGTGACGTACTTGCTCGATCAAGGCGCGAACATCAATGGGCAGTCGCCGAACGGCACGACGGCGCTGATGATGGCGGTGCGCGAAAGCCGCGGGTCGACGTTCGATTTGCTGCTGCGCCGAGGCGCCGATGTTCAGCGGCGCAACGAGAACGGTGCCTCTGCGCTCGACTGGGCGAAACGCGGCAACGAGACGGCGATGGCGGAGAAGCTTCGCCGCGCCGGCGCAAAAGATTGACTACGGTGCGCCCGGCGCGTCTGGCGTCTCTTCGACCGCCTCTTCTGCAGGCCCGACTCGTAACGACGTCAACGTCGTCGCCAACGCTTCGGGGAACACAGCCGGGATCAGCGCCGGCAGCACGCCGACGAGACGGCGTGCGCCGTTGAAGTGGCGTTGCCAATAATCGCGCGACAGCGTCGTTATCTCGACGTCGCGGCCGCGCCGCGGCGCATGGATGAAGCGGTTGTCGCCGACGTAGAGCCCGACGTGCGAGAACGCGTAATTGCGCGTATTGAAAAAGACGAGATCGCCGACCTGCAGATCATCGAGGCTCACGCGCGTGCCGACCTGCGAGAGCTCGCGGGCAGTGCGCGGCAAGGGGACGCCGGTCACCTGCTGAAACACATAGCGTATGAGTCCGCTGCAGTCGAGGCCTGCAGAGGGGGTGTCGCCGCCATAGCGATAACGAACCCCGATGAGGCCCAACGCGAATTCGCCGAGGTCCGTCGCGTCGTGCCAGACGCGTGTCGCTGTTTGTTCGGCTCTTTCGCGCGCGGTATCAGCGAGCGAGTGCGCCAAGCCGTCGGCGTGCGCGACAACAGGCAACGACGCAAGTGCGGGCACGTACGCGAGCGCGCATAACGCGATTCTCGAGGCGCAAAACGTCCTCCAGCGGCGACGGGTCCGTCCGGTCATGGGTCGATTGTCCCGGAAATCGCACCGGCGCGCAAAGTTGGCCGACGAATCGCGCGTCAATCCGTGTCTTTTTTGCGGCGCGTCTGGACTTCGGTTCCAGTGGTGCGGCATGCGCGGTGCCGGCGCAGCTCCTTCGGATCGGCGACGAGTGGGCGCAGCAGTTCGATGCGATCGCCATCAACGAGCGGCGTGTCGGGACGCGCGCGTTGTCCGTAGATCGCAAAGCTCAAATCGGTTGATACGAGGTCAAGTCGACCGATCAAGGCGGACGCCGTCACGGCATCGGCGACCACGGCGCCCGGGGCGAGAATCACCTCGACTTGTGACTCGATTCCCGGCGCGGCGTAGACGACGACAATGCGCATGATCGACTACGACGGGGGTCGCGACCCATAGACCGATTCCGCGCGGCGGACGAACGCGTCGACGAACGTATTGGCGATGTGATTGAAGACCGGGCCGACGATCCGCTCGAGGAGCTGCGACGCGAACTCGTAGCTCAAATCGAATTCGACTTTGCACGCGTTGGCATCGAGCGCGCGAAAACGCCACTCGCCGTGCAAACGACGAAACGGACCGCTGCGCAGTGTGATGACGATGGACGCCGGCGGATCGTTGACATTGTCGGTGGTGAAATTAGCGCGCACGCCGTGGTAGTCGATCTCGAGCTGCGCTGTCTTGCGCCGGTCAGCCGCTTCGAGCACTTTTGCGCCGGCACACCACGGCAAGAACTCCGGATACCGCTCGACGCGGTCGACCAGCTCGAACATCTCCGCGGAGCCGTAGCGGACGAGCACCGATTTCTTGACGCACTGCATCTCGTAGAATAGCGCCGATCACGCGCGCGAAGGCGCGGCAGGGCAGGAAACGAACGGGACGGGGCCGTCCGCGAATCGAGTCCACATGAGCATCGTCGAAAACCGGAAAGCGTTTCACGACTATTTTATAGAGGAGCGGTTCGAGGCTGGGCTCGCCCTCGAAGGATGGGAAGTGAAATCGGTCAGGGCCGGTCGCGCGAACCTCAAAGAGGCGTACGTCATCGTCAAGAACGGCGAAATCGTGCTGATCGGCGCGCACATGAGCCCTTTGGCGACGACGTCGACGCATGTACGTCCCGATCCGACGCGCACGCGCAAGCTGCTGCTGCGGCGGGAAGAGATCAATCGATTGGTCGGCAAGGTCGAGCGCGCCGGTTATACGCTGACGCCCCTCGATCTCCATTACAAGAACGGGCGCATCAAGCTCGCGATCGGCCTTGCCAAAGGCAAGAAGCAGCACGACAAACGCGAGGCGATCAAGGAGCGCGAGTGGAACCGCGAGCAGCAGCGGTTGTTGCGCAATCGGGCTGGAGCCGTTCGCCATTGATGGGACCGGCGCAATGAGATCCGAATCGTTCGTCGTCCGCAACGCGACCGCCGAGGATATTCCGGCGATTGCCGCGATTTACGCGCATCACGTTGCAACCGGCACCGCATCGTTCGAGCTGTCGCCACCGACCGTCGATGAGATGCGGGACCGATTCGATGCCTGCGCGGGCGGCGACTATCCCTATCTCACTGCGGAGCGTGCCGGGCGCATTGTCGGGTACGCATACGCGGGACCGTACCGAGCGCGGCCTGCCTATCGGCACGCGGTCGAGAATTCGGTTTATGTGGATGCGAATGACGTGGGTGGCGGCATCGGCAGCGCCTTGCTTGCTCGCCTCGTCGCGCAATGCGAAGCGTGCGACTTTCGGCAGATGATTGCGATCATCGGCGGAGCGGACAATGCCGCATCAATTAAGCTTCATGCGAAGCACGGATTTGTCGAAACCGGTCGTCTGCTCGCCGTCGGCCACAAGCACGATCGCTGGCTCGACACCGTCTTGATGCAGCGTGCGCTCGGTCCTGGCGCGGACGTGCCGCCGACGCGTCCCTGAAAACGGATGAACGCCGCCGCCGCGCACGCCGATCTCCTCAAGGACGGCGCGAACTATGTGCCGTTGTCGCCGGTAACGTTTCTCGAGCGCAGCGCGGCGATCTGGCCCAACCGCATCGCCGTCCGCCACGGCCGGCTCGCCTACACGTATCATGAATTTGAGGCGCGCTGCCGGCGCTTTGCCTCCGCGCTGACGCGACGCGGCATCGGGCGCGGCGATACGGTCGCCGTCATGGCGGCGAACACGCCGGCGTTACTCGAAGCGCATTACGCGGTGCCGGCGCTCGGCGCGATCTTGAACGCGCTCAACACGCGGCTCGACGCGCGAACGATCGCGTTCTGCCTCGATCACGGTGAAGCGCGGCTACTTCTCGCTGATCCTGAATTCGCCCCGACGATTCGCGCAGCGCTCGCGTTGACGCAACGGAAGCCATTGGTCGTCGACATCGACGATGTGGAGGCGCCTGAGGCCGAGCGGTCGGGCGAAATCGCTTACGAAGACCTCTTGGGCGAGGGCGACCCCAATTTCGCCTGGCCCGGTCCTGCCGACGAATGGGATTCGCTGTCGCTTCTCTACACCTCCGGAACGACCGGCGATCCAAAAGGTGTCGTCTATCACCATCGCGGTGCGTATTTGAACGCGCTCGGCAACGCGCTCGCATTTCGGCTCGACGCCGAGACCGTTTATCTGTGGACGCTGCCGATGTTCCACTGCAACGGCTGGACGTATCCGTGGGCGGTAACGGCTGCCGGCGGCACGCATGTTTGTCTTCGCCGTGTCGAGCCGGCGCGGATTTTTGCGGCGATTCGCGATCATCGGGTCACCCATTTATGCGGCGCTCCGATCGTGCTCAACATGCTGATCCACGCGCCAGCGGAGGTGAAACTGCGTTTCGATCATCGGGTCGACGTCGCGACCGGCGGTGCGGCGCCGCCGTCTGCGGTGATCGAAGCGATGGAAGCGATGGGCTTTCGTGTGACGCATTTGTACGGATTGACCGAGTCGTACGGACCCGCGACGCTGTGCGCCTGGCAAAGCGACTGGGATGCATTGCCGCCGCTCGAGCGCGCGCAGCGCATGGCGCGGCAGGGCGTCGCCATGCCGACGCTCGCGTCGCTGCAAGTCGCCGATTCCGGGACTGCCGCAGCGGTTCCGCGCGACGGCATGACACTTGGCGAGGTCATGCTTCGCGGCAATACGATCATGAAGGGTTATTTCAAGAATCCAACGGCGACGGCGGCGGCGTTCGCGAGCGGCTGGTATCGAACCGGCGATCTCGCCGTCTGGCACGCCGACAACTACATCGAAGTAAAGGATCGACTGAAGGACATCATCATCACGGGCGGCGAGAACGTGAGCTCGCTCGAGATCGAGGAATGCCTTTATCGCCATCCCAACGTGATGGAGGCCGCCGTGGTCGCGCGCGCCGATCCGTATTGGGGCGAAACGCCCTGCGCTTTTGTCACGCTCAAGGACGATGGGCAAGGAACGCAGGCGAGCGACATCATCGCGTGGTGCCGTGAGCGCATCGCGCATTTCAAGGTGCCGAAGCATGTGGTGTTCGGTCCGCTGCCGAAGACCGTCACCGGCAAAATCCAGAAATACGCGCTCCGCGAACGCGCCCGCGAGATCGCGCCTTAGCGCGCCCGCGCTACCGAGAAAAATCGTGGTGCAGCGCCTCCGCCGCGATGCGGCCGCTGCGCACCGCCGATTCGAGCGTCGCGGGAAATTCGGCATCGGTGTAGTCGCCGGCAAGATAGATTCCCCGCGCGAGTCGTCCCGCACGCGGGCGCGTCGCGGCCGGCGTGCACGAATACGTCGCGCGCCGCTCGGCGATGACCTGCGACCAGGCGACCGGTGGCATTGCAGGCCGGAGCCGCTCGAGTTGCGCGACGACCGCTGTCGTCAGCGCATCGTTGGAAAGCGCGTCGTGATCGCCGCTTGCGCTTATGACGACGGCGAGAAGCGCGCGAAGCGATGACGTCGGGCCGTTTTGCGCGCGCGCGAGAACGTCACGGCGATCGAATACCCATTGGCCGGGTGCGCCATCGAGCTGCACCAGCGCACGCGGGATTTCGATCGGACTCGAATAGCCGAGATACACGGTGACGATCGGCTCCCATTCGAGTCGAGCGATGTGATCGAGCGCTTCGGCGACCGACGGATCGGCACAAACATCGGGCGCAAACGCGCGTGCAAGCTGATGCGGTCCCACCGCGACGATTACGGCCGCCGACCGAGACTCGGCGTCGTTGCTCCGCAGTCGGACGGCGCCTTCAGACATCGCGATGATCGTCGCCTCGGCGCGAAAATGAATCGCATGGTGCTGTGCCTGAAGCCGGCGGGCGACACCGTCCGGAAACAGGCTTGCCAAATCCGTCGAGGGGAGCAGCATGTCGCTCGCGCCTCCGCCGGTGTCGAATGCGACGCGCAGCACGTTGGCAAATACCTGTGCCGATGCGCGCTTCGGCGGCGTATTGAGCGCGGAGACGCACAGAGGATTCAGCAATTGCTCGCGCGCATGGAGCGGCGCGGTCGCAATGATTTCCCCGGCGGTCACGTGGGCGTCCATACGGTATGCACGCCTGCGCAAATGCGCGAACCATCGCAACGTGGCCAATCGGTCCTGCCACGACAGGCCAACCGCGGACAAGAGCCCGGCAATTAACGAGAGGGGCGCTGGCAAGCGACGAGCACGAAACGCGAAGGCGCCCGGTTGGCTCGGCGCGAACGGCGCGACTGCGAGCGGTTGTTGAATGATTTGCAACGCCGCCGCGTTTTCGCTCACAAGCGCGATCGCGTGTCGCGCCTCGACATACGCACCGAGCAAAATGTGCTGACCGTTATCGAGGGCGAGTCCGTCGCGCACGACGCGGCGCGCGCGTCCGCCCAGCGCCGGCGCCATTTCGTAGAGTGCGACGCCATAGCCTTTTTCGGCAAGAACCAGCGCGGCCGCGCAACCGGCCCAGCCGCCGCCGATGATCGGGATCGTCAACCGCCGCGGCGCGCGGTCTTCCATGCGATCCACAGCTTGCGGAGCGGCGTCAACGAAATGCGGCGATCGAGCACGTTGAAGCCGTCGCGCGCGATCTCGTCGAGCAGCGTGCGGTAAATGGCCGCCATGATCAATCCGGGGCGCTGCGAGCGACGATCGCGTGGATCGAGCTTGGACAATGCCTGCGCGTACCATGCCCGCGCGCGCTCCGCCTCGAACGCCATCAAGTTGCGAAAGGCATCATCGGCCTTGCCGCCGAGCAGCGCAGACGGCGCGACGTTGAAGCGGGCGAGGTCCTCCTGCGGCAAATAAATGCGTCCGCGCCGCGCGTCCTCGCCGACATCGCGCAAGATATTCGTCAGTTGAAACGCGACGCCGAGATCTCGAGCGTAAAGGTGCGTATCGGGATACCGGTAGCCGAAGATCTCCGCCGACATGAGCCCGACGACGCCCGCAACGCGGTGGCAATACTGCTCCAGCGCAGGAAAGTCGAGATAACGATTCTGTTCAAGGTCCATCGTCATCCCGTCGATCACCGTCTGAAAATGCGCCTGCGGCAACGAATAGCGTGCGACGACGGGTTCCAATGCCCGAGCCACCGGATGCTGTGCTTTGCCCGCATACACGAGCCCCACTTCCTGACGCCACCAGGCCAGCTTGGCGTGGGCAACGGCCGGCTCGTGCACGCTGTCGACCACGTCGTCCACCTCACGGCAGAACGCGTAGAGCGCGGTGATCGCGCTGCGTCGCTCCGGCGGTAGAAACAGGAAGCTGTAATAGAAGCTCGAGCCGCTGCGCGCGACCTTCTCGCGGCAGTATTCGTCCGGTGTCATCGCGATGCGGCGGCGCGGCGCGGCACAAGGGTGCGATACGCGACGGCCAGCCAATCGTGGGTGTCGAGACGCGGCGGGGCGTTGAAGATGTCGCCCTTGACCGCGTCGATCCGATCGAGCACGCGCATACCGCCCGCGATGACCGCCTTGAGCTCGAAGCTGAGGCGCAATGGAAGCGCGCGCGTCAACGAACGTCCCGCGTGAAGCATCGCGCGCGTGCGCGTCGTTTCGAACGCCAGAAGCTCGCGCCATTTTTGGTCGGCACGGCCTTCGGCGATCTGCGATTCGTCGACGCCGTACTCGAGCAAGTCTTCCTGCGGAACGTAGATGCGGCCGCGCCGGTAGTCCGAAGCCACGTCCTGCCAGAAGTTGGTCAATTGCAATGCCGTGCAGATCGCGTCGCTCGCTTGGAGGTTGGCCGGCGCCTGCACGCGATAAAGCGCAAGCAGCAAACGCCCGATCGGATTCGCGGAACGACGGCAGTAGTCGAGCAGATCCGCGAAGGTGCGGTAGCGTTGGACCGTGACATCCTGCGCGAATGCAGAAAGCAGATCGCGAAACAGTTCAATCGGCAATGCGTGGCTGCGAATAACCATCGCGAGGTCGAAAAGCAACGGCGGCGTCTCGCCGCGCTCGATCGCATCGAGCGCACGCCGGTATTGGTCGAGCGATGCGAGGCGCGCCGACGGCTCGGCGTCCCCCTCGTCGGCGATGTCGTCGGTCGCACGCGCAAATCGGTAGATCGCGACGATCGCGCCGCGATATCGCGCGGGGACGAGTCTCGAAGCGACCGGAAAGTTTTCGTAGTGACCGACCGACACGCGCTCAAGACCCCGGACGTGGCAATGAAAACAATTCGCTTCGAATCAATCGCCGGCGATGGCGACCGGGTGGGGGTTCGACTATAATTATTGGTTTAGCGAAGCCGGCTGCAGCTCGCGAAAGTGGCGGAATTGGTAGACGCACCAGCCTTAGGAGCTGGCGGGGCTCCCGTGGGGGTTCGACTCCCCCCTTTCGCACCAAAACGTCTTGCAAAATAGGCTACACGTCCCGATAGCTTTGTCGTGTCCTCGCACGAGACGCTTCCCATGCATAAACGCTCGCCCATGCACTTGGGCTGCCGAATCTAGCAAGGATTGACGACGCATGCAAACCAGTTTGGAGTCGTTGGATCAACTGACGCGACGCTTGAACGTCGCGGTGCCGATCGCGCAAATCGAAGGCGAAGTGCAAAAACGATTGGCGCGGCTTGCCAAGACCGCGAAGGTCGCGGGCTTTCGTCCCGGCAAAGTCCCGCTCAAGATGGTTGCGCAGCAATATGGCCAACAAGTTCGATCCGACGTCATCTCCGACGCGGTCAACGACGGCTTCAACGATGCCGTGCGATCGCAGAATCTGCGCGTTGCGGGCTATCCGCGGATCGAGCGGCGCGATGACGCCGCGTCGCAGGAGGCGCTCGAGTTCTCGGCGGTGTTCGAAATCTATCCGGACGTTTCGATTCCGGATGTGTCGGGCCTCGCGGTCAATCGTCCGCAGGCCGAGGTCACGCCGGCAGACATCGACCGCACGATCGAAGTATTGCGCAAGCAACGAACGCGCTACACGCCGGTGCAACGAGCGGCGCAGACGGGCGATCGCGTGATCGTCGACTTCAGCGGCACCATCGACGGCGTCGCGTTTCCGGGCGGTCAGGCGCAGGATTTTCCAATCAACATCGGCGAAGGACGGATGCTGCCCGATTTCGAGACGGCGACGCTCGGTATCGCCGCGGGTGAAACACGCGATTTCTCGTTGACGTTTCCGGAGGACTACCACGGCAAGGAGGTCGCCGGAAAGGTCGCGCATTTCACTCTGACGGCGAAGGACGTCGCCGAGGCGCATGTTCCGCCGCTCGACGAGGCGTTCGCAAAGGCGTTCGGCATCGCGAGCGGCAGCGTTTCTGCGCTTCGCGCCGAAGTCGAAGCCAATCTAAAGCTCGAGCTCAAGCGCAAGCTCGAAGCGCTCGTCAAGGATCAGGCGCTCAGGGGCTTGCGCGAGCGCGCGCAATTCGCGCTTCCGCAATCGCTGGTCCAAATCGAAATGCAGGGATTGATGCAACGGATGGCGCAGAATTTGCGTCAACAAGGCGCGAAATCCGAGGACATCAAGCTCACTGCCGAAATGTTTCGGACGCAAGCGGAAGAGCGTGTCGCGCTGGGTTTGATCGTCGGGGAGTTGGTGCGTGGCGAAGGCCTGCAGGCGCGTCCCGAGCAGGTCAAGGCCATGGTGCAGGAAATCGCGCAAACGTACGAGCAGCCGGACGCGGTCGTGCGTTGGCACTACGAAAAGCGCGAGAGGCTCGCCGAGTTCGAGGCGCTGGCGGTCGAGCAGAACGTCGTCGACTGGGTTCTTGCGCGAGTGCGCGTGAACGACGTGCCGACCACCTTCGAGGCGCTGATGGCGCCGGCGGCGTGAAGCGCCTCGGGGCGTAGGAGCGTATTTGCGGAACGGGTCCTTGACGGAACGAACACCGGGGCCCATCTTGATCAGCTCGCGGGAAAGCGCGAGCAAACTTCTCATAAAATTGGCAAGGACTACACCGATATGAGCGATTCAAGGGCGCTCGGCCTCGTGCCGATGGTCATCGAACAAAGCGGACGCGGCGAGCGCGCGTACGACATCTACTCGCGGCTCTTGAAGGAGCGCGTCGTGTTCCTCGTGGGTCCAGTCGATGACGGGACCGCGAACCTCATCGTGGCGCAGATGTTGTTTCTCGAATCCGAGAATCCCGACAAGGACATCCATTTCTACATCAATTCGCCAGGCGGATCGGTGTCCGCCGGGATGGCGATCTTCGACACGATGCAATTCATCAAGCCCGACGTCTCCACGCTGTGCGTCGGCATGGCCGCGTCGATGGGTGCGTTTCTTCTCGCCGCCGGGGCGAAGGGCAAACGCTTCGCGCTCCCCAATTCCACCGTCATGATCCATCAGCCTTCGGGTGGATTCCAGGGCGCCGTGTCCGATATCGAGCGCCACGCACAATTCGTCATCGATCTCAAACAGCGGTTCATCGCGCTGATGGCGCAATTCACCGGGCGCACCAAGGAACAAGTCGAGCGCGACCACGATCGCGACAATTTCCTCTGGGCCGAGGCGGCCCGGGAGTATGGGATCATCGATCAGGTCTTGCAAAAACGGACTTGATCCGCGTAAAGTGACCGTAAAGGCGACCAACCGACACGATTGCGGACTTCCTTAGGTGGCTGACAAATCCGCCGGCGACAAGCTTCTCTATTGCTCTTTTTGCGGCAAGAGTCAGCACGAGGTGCGCAAGCTGATTGCCGGTCCCTCGGTGTTCATCTGCGACGAGTGCATCGAGCTTTGCAATGACATCATCCGGGAAGAGGGCGCGGGCAGCGAAGCCGCGCGCGCCGACCGGAACAAGCTGCCCACGCCCCACGAGATTCGACAGATCCTCGATCAGTATGTGATCGGCCAAGAGCCGGCGAAAAAGATTCTCTCCGTCGCGGTTTACAACCACTACAAGCGGCTCGAGTCCGGCGCGAAGGAAGACGATGTCGAGCTCGCCAAGTCGAACATCCTGCTTATCGGCCCGACGGGTTCCGGCAAGACGCTGCTCGCGCAAACGCTGGCGCGACTCCTGGACGTCCCGTTCGTCATCGCCGACGCGACGACATTGACCGAGGCAGGCTACGTCGGCGAAGACGTCGAGAACATCATCCAGAAGCTCTTGCAGAAGTGCGATTACGACATCGAGAAGGCGCAGCGGGGCATCGTCTACATCGATGAGATCGACAAGATTTCACGCAAGAGCGACAACCCGTCGATTACGCGCGATGTGTCGGGCGAAGGGGTTCAGCAAGCGCTGTTGAAGCTGATCGAAGGCACGATCGCCAGCGTTCCGCCGCAGGGCGGGCGCAAGCATCCGAATCAGGAGTTCGTGCAAGTCGACACGACGAACATTCTCTTCGTGTGCGGCGGCGCGTTCGACGGCCTCGAGAAGATCATCCGCCAACGCACGGCGAAGACGGGCATCGGGTTCGGCGCCGAAGTCGCAAGTCCGGACGACCGCAAGAACATGACGGTGCTGTTGCGCGAAACCGAGCCGGAAGACTTGATCAAGTTCGGCCTGATTCCGGAATTCGTCGGCCGGCTGCCGGTTGTCGCGACGCTTGACGAGCTCGACGAAGCCGCGTTGATCGAGATCCTCGTCGAGCCGAAGAACGCGCTGATCAAGCAATATCACAAGATGTTCCGCATGGAGGGCGTCGAGCTCGAGGTCCGCGAGCTGGCGCTACGCGCGATCGCGCGCCGGGCGCTTGCGCGGAAGACGGGCGCCCGCGGCTTGCGCTCGATCCTCGAGCAGGTGCTGCTCGACGTGATGTACGACCTGCCGTCGCTGTCGAATCTGTCGCGCGTCATCGTCGACGAATCGACGATCAACAACGATGGGAAGCCGCTGTTGATGTTCGCCGACAAGGGTTATTCCGTCGGCGCGGGGTAATCTCTTTGCTTTTTTGAAATCCCCGTCGCGCCGACGTAATACTTCTCAGATTGGAGCATCGTAAAGAACACGACGCTCAATCTTCGTGCTGCGACTCAATGTGACGCCCGTTGCCCGGTAGTTGCGCAGGCGGGAAAACGCAGCGCGACCGTCGGCTAAAATGTCCGCATTCGTCGGCCGTTTTACGCAAGCGCTCGCTCGATATTGCGGGAAATCTCGCCAATTTTCGCGCCGCATGCAATCGACGGCACGCCTTTTGCACATCGCTTGTCGACGACAATCGCGTTTGCGTTAATTTGCGCCAAACCGACGCAAGGCGCGGTCTTTCGACGTCGGCCGCCGGTTTTGGCTTGACAGGGGGGCGCGGCGGCCCCATTTTCGTCAAGCGACCATCAATCGAGACTCCAATGCCCCCAGACCATCTTCCCTCCAAGGACATTACCGCCTTGCCGCTGCTTCCTTTGCGCGACGTCGTGGTCTTCCCGCATATGGTGATCCCGCTGTTCGTCGGCCGGCCCAAATCGATCAAGGCCCTCGACGTGGCGATGGATGCCGGCAAGCACATTCTGCTGGTTGCGCAACGCCAGGCGGCAAAAGACGACCCCGTCGCCGAAGACCTTTACGACATCGGCAGCGTCGCGACCGTGCTGCAAATGCTGAAGCTGCCCGACGGCACCGTCAAGGTGCTGGTCGAGGGCACGCAGCGCGCAAGGATTGTGCGGATCGAGGAGCGTGCCGAATATCTGGCGGCCGATGCCCAGGCGATCTCCGCCGACCCCGGCCAGCCGCATGAGATCGAAGCGATGCGTCGCGCGCTGCTTGCGCAGTTCGATCAGTACGTCAAACTGAACAAGAAGATTCCGCCCGAAATTCTCACGTCGATGTCCGGCATCGACGACGGTGGCCGTTTGGCCGATGCCATCGCCGCGCATCTCCCGCTCAAGCTCGAGCAGAAGCAGCAGATTCTCGAAATGAGCGAGGTCGGCAAACGCCTCGAGCATCTGCTCGGCGTGCTCGAAGGCGAGGTCGATATCCTGCAAGTCGAAAAGCGCATCCGCGGCCGCGTCAAGCGCCAGATGGAAAAAAGCCAGCGCGAGTACTACCTGAACGAACAGGTCAAGGCGATCCAGAAGGAGCTGGGCGAGGGCGACGAAAACGCGGACCTGGACGAGATGGAAAAGAAGATCAAGGCCGCCCGCATGTCGAAGGAAGCCGAGACCAAGGCGCTCGTCGAGATGAAAAAGCTGCGGATGATGTCGCCGATGTCCGCCGAGGCGACGGTCGTGCGCAATTACATCGACACGCTGCTGGGATTACCGTGGCGCAAGAAGAGCAAGATCAGCAAGGACCTCGCCAACGCCGTCAAGGTTCTCGACGCCGATCATTACGGTCTCGAGAAGGTGAAGGAGCGGATCGTCGAGTATCTCGCCGTTCAACAGCGCGTCGATCGCCTGAAGGGCCCGATCCTCTGCCTCGTCGGGCCACCCGGCGTGGGCAAGACCTCGCTCGGACAATCGGTTGCGCGTGCAACGGGACGTAAGTTCGTCAGGATGAGCTTGGGCGGCGTGCGCGACGAAGCCGAGATTCGCGGGCACCGTCGCACGTACATCGGCTCGATGCCCGGCAAGATTCTGCAAAACATGACCAAGGTCGGCGTACGCAATCCGCTTTTCCTGCTGGACGAAGTCGACAAGATGGGCATGGATTTCCGCGGCGATCCCTCGTCGGCGCTGCTCGAGGTGCTCGATCCCGAGCAGAACAACACGTTCGTCGATCACTACGTCGAAGTCGAATACGACTTGTCCGACGTGATGTTCGTCGCGACGGCCAATACGATGAACATTCCGGCGCCGTTGCTCGACCGGATGGAAGTGATCCGTCTGTCCGGGTACACCGAAGACGAGAAGATCGCCATCGCGCGGCAGTATCTGCTGCCGAAGCAAATGAAGAACAACGGCATCCGTCCCGAAGAGCTGCACGTCGCGGAAAGTGCGTTGCGCGATATCGTCCGCTACTACACGCGTGAATCCGGCGTGCGCAATCTCGAGCGCGACATCAGTAAGATTTGCCGGAAGGTCGTGAAATCGCTGCTACTGAAAGAAAGCGAAGGCAAGGCGCGCCGTGCGAAGGGTCCGGTCGAGATCAATTCCAAGAATATCGATAAGTATCTGGGCGTGCGCCGTTTCACGTACGGCATCGCCGAGCGCAAGAACCAGGTCGGCCAGGTGACCGGTCTCGCGTGGACCGAAGTGGGCGGCGACCTGCTGACGATCGAAGCCGTATCGCTGCCGGGTAAGGGCAAGACGACGACGACCGGCAAGCTCGGCGAGGTGATGAACGAATCGATCGCCGCCGCGCTGTCGGTGGTGCGCAATCGCTCGCGCCAGCTCGGCATCCCGACCGATTTCTACACGAAGACCGATCTGCACATCCACTTGCCGGAAGGCGCGACGCCCAAGGACGGACCGTCCGCCGGCGCGGCGGTGTGCACGGCGATCGTGTCGATCATGACGGGCATTCCGGTGCGCTGCGACGTCGCGATGACCGGCGAAATCACGCTGCGTGGCGAGGTGCTGCCGATCGGCGGTCTCAAGGAAAAGTTGCTTGCGGCCGGCCGCGGCGGCATCAAGACCGTGCTGATTCCGGAAGAGAACGTGAAGGATCTGGTCGAGATCCCCGACGAAATCAAGAATCGCCTCGACATCCATCCGGTCCGCTGGATCGAACAGGTACTGGAGCAAGCGCTCGAGAGTCAGCCGGTGCCGGTGTCCGAGGACAAGGACAAGAGCGAGCCCGCCGTACCGCCCGCGACGCCTGCGGACGACGGCGCCGCTGTCATCAAGCACTGACCTCCTGCACAAGGGAATAGCCGATGGCCGGCGCGCGCTCGTTACGAGTGCGGGCCGGCTTTTGTTTTGACGTCCGCCAAGGGGTATTCGTGAACAAATCCGAGATGATCGACGCCATCGCCAATCACGCCGATATTTCGAAAGCCGCCGCCGGACGGGCGCTCGATGCGGCGGTGAACGCGATCAAGGCGTCGCTCAAGAAAGGCGACATCGTCACGCTCGTCGGCTTTGGTTCCTTCTACGTCGCCAAGCGCAATCCCCGCGCGGGACGCAATCCGCGGACGAACGAGCCGATCAAGATCCAGGGCGCCAAAGTGCCTAAGTTCCGCCCTGGAAAGGCGCTCAAGGATGCGCTAAACTAGCGTGCTTTATTATGGTGCTGCGAAAACGTTTGCCGTAGGGCTCAAGGAAATCGAAGCGAACGGCGCGAGAGCGCGAAGGCCCGCAGCAAGCCCCGAGACAGTACACGGAAGTACGGCGAGGGGCGAGCGAGGACACGACAAAGCTATCGTGCCGTGCAGCCCGATTTTCAAGAGGGTGCTTAGCTCAGTTGGTAGAGCGTCGCCCTTACAAGGCGAATGTCGGCGGTTCGAGCCCGTCAGCACCCACCAGCAGCGCCCAGGGAGTGGTAGTTCAGTTGGTTAGAATACCGGCCTGTCACGCCGGGGGTCGCGGGTTCGAGTCCCGTCCACTCCGCCAGAAAGATCGAAGAAAAGAGCTTGAAAGAGCGATCTCAATGGGGCGAACTCACGTTCGCCCCAAATTTTTTGATGGGTAATTAGCGAACTTCGGCGCCCCCTTTTTTGCTTGCCTCGGCGATGCCAATCGCCGTTGCCCTTCGAGAATGATTTCAAAATGTACGATCTCATTTATAAGCACAAGCGCATCGTTCAGGTGATCCTCGCGCTGATCACGCTGCCGTTCGCGTTTTTCGGCGTCGATTATTACTTTCGTCGCACCGGCGGCCCCGACACCGTGGCGACGGTCGGCGACGACAAAGTGACGCAAGCGGAGTTTGACGAAGCGCTGCGCGATCAGCAGGACCGGATGCGTCAAGCTCTGGGACGCAACTACGATCCGTCGCTGTTCGATACCCCCGAAGCGCGTTATGCGCTGGTCGACCAACTGGTCAATCAACGATTGCTCGACAATCGTGCCCGCGCCGGTCGGTTCCGCGTAACCGACCCGCAACTCTACGAATTCATCTCACAGCTCCCGCCGTTCCAAGTCGACGGCAAGTTCTCATCGGAACGCTACAAGCAGACGCTGCAGGCCCAGGGAATGTCGCCTCTGCAATTCGAGCAGCGGGTTCGCGGCGAGCTGATCTTGCAACCGCTGCAAGAACCGATTGTGAACGCGAACATTGTCGCGCGCGCATCGACGGAGCGCTATCTGTCGCTTCTGGAACAGCAACGGGAAGTGGCGATCGCGACCGTCGAGCCCGGACCGTTCATGAAATCGGTCAAGGTGGACGATGCGCAGGTCAAGGCGTTTTACGATCAGAACCCGAAGGCCTTCGAGACGCCCGAGCAGGCGAAAATCGAATACGTGATGTTGACGCCCGACGCGCTTGCGCCGCGAATCAAGATCGAACCTGCGGAAGTGAAGGCCGCCTACGATGCGAACGCGCGGCAATACGGAACGCCGGAGGAGCGTCAGGCGTCGCATATCCTGATCGCGGTAAAACCCGATGCCAAGGAAGAAGACAAGGCCGCCGCGAAGAAAAAAGCCGAGGCGTTGCTCGCGCAGGCGAAAGCGAATCCCGCCAAGTTCGCGGATCTCGCGAAGGCGAATTCGCAGGACCCCGGCTCGGCGCAACAGGGCGGGGATCTTGGATCGTTCGGCCGCGGATCGATGGTGAAGCCGTTCGAAGACGCGGTCTTCTCCGGAAAAGTCGGCGACATCGTCGGTCCGGTTCAGACGGAATTCGGCTTCCATATCATCAAGGTCACGGGTATTACGCCGTCGCACGTGCAAAGCTTCGATGACGTCAAAGGACAGATCGAAGCCGATCTCAAACGGCAAAAAGCCTCACAGACGCTCGCGGCGGACGCCGAAAAATTTCAGAACCTCGTCTACGAACAGGCCGATTCGCTGGAGCCCGTAGCCAAGGCGCTGAACCTGAAAGTCGAGACGACGCCGTTGCTCGGCCGTCCGCAAATCCAGGCCGTTGGACTGGGCAATCCAAAATTCGTCCAGGCGCTTTTCTCGCCGGAATCGCTGCAAACGAAGCGCAACACTGAAGCAATCGAAATCGCCCCCAACGTGCTGATCGCCGGACGCGTCGTCGAATACAAGCCGGCAACGCCACGGCCGTTTTCGGAAGTCGCCGCGGAAATCCGCAAGCAGCTCGCCCAGAAGGCGGCGTCGGAGCTCGCGCAAAAAGCCGGAGCCGAGAAGCTGGCGCTGTTGGAGTCGGGGAAGCCCGATAGCGCTGTCGGCTTATCGTTCGGCAAAACGGTCACGGTCAACCGTAACCAGGCGCAGCCCGAGGTACCGCCAGACGCACTGGGGAAGATTTTTCAAGCGAATGCGACAAAGTTGCCGACGTACGTGAGCGGTGTGAGCAACGACGGCGGATACGCGATCTACAAGCTTGTGAAGGTGATCGACGCGCCGGCGCCCGACACCGGTCGCCTTGGACTTGCGAACTCGCGCGTCGGGACTGAAATCGGTCGCGAATTGATGACGGCGTATCTGGGGGGACTCAAGGCCTCGACCGACGTCAAGGTCGATCAGGCGGCGCTCGAGAAAAAAGCGCAGTAGTTTACGCGGCGCAGTTCTCGCGCACCCATTTTCCAAGCCGCTCACGCTCGGCGCGCCGCGCGGCGTCGTCCATGACGACCCGTTCGCCTTTTTCGTTGACCCGCCAGAGGGTCAGGTCGCCCTGGGCAAGCTGCTGCATCTCGCCCTTGACCTGCGTGCAATTGTCCGTGCGTGCCTTCGCAGCGGCGCTGTCTTTATCCGCCTTTGCGCTCGCCTCGGCCTTGTCGAGCTGTCGCTGGCGGTACTCGAGCTCCTTATTCGCCAAATCCTTCACGGCGTTGGGATTCGCCGGCGGCGGTGGGCCTTTCAACACCTCCGATTTGACGTTACCCGGCGGCGGTTGGTCGGAGTAAACGATTCGCCCGCTGGCGTCGGTCCATTTGTAGAGCGCAGCCGAGCTTGCCCCCGCCGACGCCAAGGCAGCCGCCAGAACGCTCGCGATACACACGAACCCCGCACCCGTGAGTCTCATCGCCGACCCCGTTTTAATTCATGACGTTGGCAAATTACGCCTTTGGGCCCGCCGCCGTCAACGAATCGGACGGATGGTGCGGTACATCGGTGATTTCCTGTGGCTTCTGCGCCCCGTGACCGATTTCGAAGCGGGATCAACGCGGGTATAATCGGTTTTTGCGCGTGGAGGTTTTAACAATGCGTGTCGTCCGCAAGGCGCTGACCTTTGACGACGTCCTTCTCGTTCCTGCCTACTCCGCTGTCGTTCCCCGCGATGCCAAACTGGCGACCCGCCTGACGCGCAAGATCGCGCTCAATATTCCGCTGCTTGCGGCGGCCATGGACACGGTGACCGAGTCCCGGCTCGCCATCGCGATTGCGCAGGAAGGCGGACTCGGGATCGTCCACAAGAACATGTCGTCGGCCAAGCAGGCGGCCGAAGTCGCGAAAGTCAAGCGCTTCGAAAGTGGGGTCGTCAAGGACCCGATCACCATCCCGCCGACGATGTCGGTTCGCCAGGTCCTGGCGTTGACGCAGCAGTACAAGATTTCCGGCTTGCCCGTTGTCGAGGGCCGCCGCGTCGTGGGCATCGTCACCAACCGCGACCTTCGCTTCGAGACGAACCTCGACCAGCCGGTCGCGAACATCATGACCAAAGGGGAGCGGCTCGTGACGGTCCCCGAAGGCACCGAGCTCGAGACGGCCAAGGCGTTGATGCACCGGCATCGGCTCGAACGCGTGCTTGTCGTCAATGGCGAACGCGAGCTGCGTGGGCTCATCACCGTCAAAGACATCTTCAAGGCGACCGAGCATCCGCTGGCGTGCAAGGACGAGCTTGGACGACTGCGCGTCGGTGCCGCCGTAGGGGTCCATGCCGAGAACGACGAACGGGCGGAATTGCTCGTCGCGGCGGGCGTGGACGTGCTGGTTGTGGATACCGCGCATGGGCATTCGCAAGGCGTCCTCGATCGCGTCGCTTGGGTCAAGAAGCGCTTCCCCGCCGTTCAGGTCATCGGCGGCAATATCGCCACGGCCGAGGGCGCTCTCGCGCTCGCGGAGCACGGGGCGGATGGCATCAAGGTCGGCATCGGTCCCGGCTCGATTTGCACGACGCGGATCGTCGCCGGCGTCGGCGTGCCGCAGATAACAGCGATTCAATCGGCGATCGAAGGTGCCGAAAAAGCGGGCGTGCCGGCGATCGCGGACGGCGGCGTTCGCTATTCCGGCGACATCGCCAAAGCGATCGCCGCCGGCGCGCACAGCGTGATGCTGGGAAGTCTCTTTGCCGGCACCGACGAATCGCCCGGCGAAATCGAGCTCTACCAAGGGCGCTCGTACAAGAGCTACCGCGGCATGGGAAGCTTGGCCGCGATGCAGCAGGGCAGCTCCGACCGCTATTTCCAGGAGCTCGCGAAGGACGATCCGATCGCGGCCGCCGAGAAGCTCGTTCCCGAAGGAATCGAGGGACGGGTTCCCTACAAGGGCGCGCTCATCAACGTCGTGCATCAACTGATGGGCGGCTTGCGCGCCGCGATGGGTTATTGCGGATGCGACTCGATCGAGGACCTGCGCACGCGGAGCCAGTTCGTCGAGATCACGTCCGCGGGCGTGCGCGAATCGCATGTGCACGACGTGCAAATCGTCAAGGAAGCGCCAAATTACCAGGTTGAGTGATGCTGGCAGCGATGAATGCCGAAGGCGTCCGGAGGCGCGCACGACGCGGCGCGGCCGCCCGAAGCCGCGTCGTAGGCAGTTTCCAACATGTGGCCCCCTCGGGGGCAGCGAAGCGGCGACGCCGCCAGCGTGGGGGGACCAAATCCAGCACTGTCGCATCCTGATCCTCGACTTCGGAGCACAGTACACACAGTTGATCGCACGCCGTCTGCGCGAGCTCCACGTCTACTGCGAAATCCAACCCTACGACGTCAGCGACGATTTCATTCGCTCGTTCCGGCCGCAAGGCATCATCCTCTCCGGCGGTCCGAACAGCGTCATTGAGGGTCGGACACCGCGCGCGCCCACCGCCGTCTGGTCGCAAGGCGTGCCGGTGCTGGGCATTTGCTACGGCATGCAAACGATGGCGGTGCAACTCGGCGGCAGCGTCGAAGGCGGTCGTGTGCGCGAATTCGGCTATGCCGAAGTCCGCGCGCGCAATCATTCGCGATTGCTGCGCGAGCTTGCCGATCGCACCAATGCCGAGGGCCACGGGTTGCTCGATGTCTGGATGAGCCACGGCGACAAGGTCACGCTGGTGCCGTCCGGGTTCAACGTCGTCGGCTCATCGGACGCATGCGGCATCGCGGCGATGGCCGACGAGCACCGCCGCTTCTATGGCGTTCAGTTTCATCCCGAAGTTACGCCTACCAAGCAGGGCAAGGCGATTCTTTCCCGCTTCGCGCACGAGATCTGCGGCTGCGGAGCCGACTGGAACATGCAGGCGTACGCGCCGGAGGCGATTGCCGCGATCCGCGCCAAAGTCGGCGCTGACGAGGTGTTGCTCGGACTTTCCGGCGGCGTGGACTCATCGGTCGCGGCGGCGCTGATTCACCAAGCGATCGGCGACCAGTTGACATGCGTGTTCGTCGATCATGGCTTGCTGCGGCAAAATGAGGCCGAGCAAGTGCTCGACACTTTCGAGCGCAATCTGGGCGTGCGCGTCATCCACGTCGACGCCGGCACCGAGTTTTTGGCCGCGCTCCAGGGCATCGAAGACCCCGAGCAAAAGCGCAAGATCATCGGCCGTCTGTTCGTCGATGTATTCCAGCGCGAAGCCGCGAAGCTCGAGAATGCCAAGTGGCTCGCGCAAGGCACGATCTATCCCGACGTGATCGAGTCGGCGGGTGCTGCGAGCGGCAAAGCGCATAACATCAAGTCGCATCACAACGTCGGCGGTTTGCCGGAGACGCTGCATCTGCGATTGCTCGAACCGCTGCGCGAGTTGTTCAAGGACGAGGTGCGCGAGCTTGGGCTCGAGCTCGGCTTGCCGCGCGAGATCGTGTTCCGCCATCCGTTTCCCGGACCCGGTCTCGGCGTGCGCATTCTGGGCGAGGTCAAGCGCGAATGGGCCGATCTCCTGCGGCGCGCCGACGCGGTGTTCATCGATGAGCTTCGCGCCGCGCGCGATACCGACGGCCAATCGTGGTACGACAAGACGTCGCAGGCCTTTGCCGTTTTTCTGCCGATCCGCTCGGTGGGCGTGATGGGTGATGGCCGCACGTACGAGTATGCCGTGGCGCTGCGCGCCGTGCAGACGAGCGACTTCATGACCGCGCACTGGGCGCCGTTGCCGGTCGAGCTGCTGGCCAAAATCAGCAACCGGATCACCAATGAAGTGCGCGGCATCAACCGCGTCGTGTACGACATCTCGAGCAAGCCGCCGGCAACGATCGAATGGGAATGACGCGGGCTTGACCGTTACGTGGCTCCGCTGCCCGAGCCGCCGCCTTGACCGCTACGAACGCGCTCGCGATTCATCGCTTTCTGTTTTTGGGCTTGTTAATAATAGTGGCGAGCCTTCGGACGTTGGCCCATGCGCACGGCGGACGGCCGGGTCACGCTCGACACTGCCGGAAGCCAGTAGCAATTGCATCGGGAATACGCATCGATGATTGAACGCACCAACATCAGCTCGGGCACGACGTGGGAGCCGATCGTCGGCTACTCCCGCGCCGTGCGTGTCGGGAACGTCGTGCACGTTTCGGGAACCACCGCAACCGACGAGAGCGGCGCGATTGTCGGGATCGGCGATCCTTACGCCCAGGCGTGTCAAGCGATTGCAAATATCGCCGCCGCACTCGAACGTGCCGGCGCATCGCTTCGCGACGTGGTGCGCACGCGGATTTACGTGACCAACATCATTCAGTGGGAATCGATCGGACGCGCGCACGGCGAAGCATTCGCATCGATTCGGCCGGCGTGCACGATGGTCGAAGTCGCCAAGCTGATCGCGCCGGAAATTCTGGTCGAGATCGAGGCGGAAGCGATCGTCGCCGGCGTCTCCGAATGACGATCGGCGACGAGGCGTGGATGGGCGAGGCGCTCGCGCTGGCTCGGACAGCCGCATCGCGGGGAGAAGTGCCGGTGGGCGCGATCGTCGTCTACAACGACGCCATCATCGGTCGCGGCGGCAATTCGCCGATCGCCGTCAGCGATCCCACCGCGCACGCCGAAATCGCGGCACTCCGCGAGGCTGCGGCACGTTTGCGCAACTACCGTCTCGTCGATTGCGCGCTGTACGCGACGCTCGAACCGTGTGCGATGTGCGCGGGCGCGATGCTGCATGCACGGATCGGGCGGGTCGTCTACGGTGCGGCCGATCCGAAGACGGGCGCCTGCGGATCGGTCATCGACTTGTTCGCCGATCGACGTCTCAATCACCATGCGACGGTCATCGGCGGCGTTCGCGCCGGCGAGTGCGGTATGCTGCTATCCGATTTTTTTGCGTCACGAAGATAGGGTAGAGCCGGGCGTGCTCGATCGCCATTGGCATTTCGGTATCTATGCACCCGCGGGATTCGCGACGGATCCCGCCGCGGTCGATCGCGCGATTGCCCGCCTGACTGCGCTCGGCCACCGTGTCCATGTGGACTCGACCGCGCGCACGCGCGAACAGCGCTTCTCTGCAGGCGACGACGAGCGGCTCGCGGCGATCATGCGGATGGCCGAAGCGTCCGACATCGACATCGCGATTGCCGTTCGCGGCGGCTACGGCTGGACGCGCTTACTCGACCGCATCGATTACCTGGCGCTCGCGACGAAGCGTATGCGCTGGCTCGGCCATTCGGATTTCACCGCGTTTCAGCTCGCGGCGCTCGCACGCAGCGGCATGATCACGTTCGCGGGACCCATGGCCGCGTACGATTTCGGCGCGGAGCAGCCGTCGGCATTCACGTTCGAGCAGTGCTTCGGCGTGCTCGACAACGCGACGTGGGAAATCGAGTGCGCGCTCGACGGGCCTTCGCAAACGATCGCCAACGGCGTGCTGTGGGGTGGCAATCTTTCGCTGGTTGCGCATCTCGTCGGAACGCCGTACCTGCCCAACGTCGAGGGCGGCGTGCTTTTTCTCGAAGACGTCGCCGAGCATCCGTATCGGATCGAGCGCCTGCTCTATCAGTTGCTGCACGCGGGCATCCTCGAGCGCCAGCGCGCGGTGCTCCTCGGCGCGTTCACCGAATATCAGTTGACGGCGAACGACGAGGGCTACGATCTCGCCGCCGCGATCGATCATTTGCGCATGCGCGCGCAAGTGCCGATCTACACGGGTCTTCCTTACGGGCACGTTCGCGACAAGCTGACGCTGCCGGTCGGCGGCCGATGCGCACTCGAGACGCGCGACGGAATGGCGCGGCTCACCTTGTCGCAATATTGATGAAAGGTAATGACGCGTTTGCGGTACGCCGGGCGGATTGGCGTCGCGATGGCGATGCGCTGCGCGCCATTCGCCACGACGTGTTCATCGTCGAGCAGGGCGTCCCGGAAGTGCTCGAATGGGACGACGCCGATGCGGTTTCCTTGCACGCGCTCGCCGTCGACGCGAAGATGAAGCCGATCGGGTGCGGACGACTGTTGCCGGACGGCCATATCGGCCGAATGGCGGTGCTCGCGGCGTGGCGCGGCCGCGGAGTCGGCGGCGAGCTTTTGTCGTTGCTGATCAACGACGCGCGTAACGAAGGCCATCGCCGGGCGATTCTCAACGCTCAAGTGGATGCCATCCCGTTCTATGCGCGCTACGGGTTCACCGTCACCGGCGACGAATTCGAGGAGGCGGGAATCCTGCATCGCGTGATGGAGCGAAGCCTCGCGGTCACGGCTTCGTCACGCTGAAGAGCAGATCGACGCGAGCCGTGGGCTCACCACGGACGTCGAACGACTGCTCGACCAAGCGTGCTTGGCCGTCACGGGAAATCGTCAACACTGTCGAACAGCGCGTGCCATAGTTGTCGCCCGTGATGAAGGGCGCTGAGAGAACACGTTCCCATTCGAGCGGTACGCCCGTATTCGGCAGCTCGTCGTCGCGCGCACGATCGCGATCCGTCAGCAATGCAAAGAGAGCGTCGACATCTTCGCGACCTGCTGCCGCCCAGGCCGCCACGCCCGATTGCGTTCGCACGAGCTTGGGCCAGGGGGTGTCGAGCGCCGCGTTCGACAGTCCATGAACGCCTTTCCCCAGGCGCGCGCCGCGCTCACCGCGGTTCGATCCCCACGATGCCGTGGCGATGTCGCCGGCCATCAGATTGAAACCGTTGTATTCCGAAGCGTCCGCAATGGCGGCAACAAGCGCGGTATGTGGGTCGCGCCGGTCCCGCAGCACGCGTGGAACGAGGAGGCCGCGCGACGGCGCGCGTGGGTCGCGCTGTTCGCCTTGACGCACATTGGTGACAAACCCCCAGCGTCCCGCGCGCGAGACGCCGAGCCAGGTGCCGCCGGCTTCCAGGTCGCGTCCCGCAAGAATGGGGGCTCCCACGCCCTCGTCATCCCACCAGTGCGCCGCCGTGGTGGGGCGCACGTGATATTCGTCGCGGTTCGCGGCGACGACGAGCGCATAACGCGGATGCGCATCCAAAGCGACGATCGCGAGGCACACGACGCCACCTATCCGAGCGGACGTGCGGGCGTTGCGTCGGCCACCGTATAGGGCAGCGGCACGCGGACGAGCGCGGGGCCGTCGATGCCGTCGAGCGCAAGACCGCTGCCTTCGATTGCGCTCACCTGGACGACGGCAAGCAGCGCATGACCGCCGTCGGGCGACGGCGCCGCGTTGACGACGGTGCCGCAGGGTATTTCCCCGAACTTCGCGCCGTAAACGCGCGCTCCGACTGAAGGCTCGCGCGGAGCGGTGACGCGAAAACCGTAGAGCCGCTCCTTCAAGCGCCCGAGATAACGCATGCGCGCAACAATCTCCTGGCCCGGATAGCAGCCCTTCTGAAAGCTGATGCCGTCCAGCGCATCCCAGTTGAGCATCTGCGGAATGAATTGATCGGAGGTGGGAACGGTGACCAGCGGCACGCCCGCATCGATCGCGAGCCAGCGCCAAACGTCGCCGCCAACGGGCGTCGCGGCCTCCGCGAGATCGGTCTGAACGGCGGCGTCGCCCGCCGCATCGGTGACGAGCGCAAAGCGCCGCTTGCCCAGACCGACGATCGTCGCGCGGGTCTCGGCGCACGTGACCACGCCGTCCGCGATCGGCGGGATCGCGAAACGCTTCGCGACTGCGCTCGCCGCGTCGGGACCGCCGACACCGAGCACGTTATGCGTGGACGACAGGTCGTCAATGCGGACCTTGGCGCGCAACACGAACATCGCCAGACGCTTCCGAATCGCGGCGGCGAGATCGGCGCTGGTAAGCGCGCCGAATCCTTCGGAATCGCGCCATAAACGCAGATTCGCGAGCATCCGGCCCTTCGGTGAGTTGTAGCTGGACCACTGCGCCATGTCGGCCGCCAAAGCGGCAACGTCGCTAGACAGCTGACCTTGGAGGAACGTCGCCGCATCGTCGCCCTCGATCCGCAGAACGGCGAGTCCCGTCGCATTGGACACGACCGCCGAATGTTCGGCGGCACGAAAACCCAATTCGGGGGTCGAAGGGTCGATCATGATGATGGAATCAGACGGTCTGCTGCGTGCCGTGAAGTCGTCCGAGCTTCGAAAGCGTGCTAGAATAACAAGTTAGCTGCATGGCGCGCTGGTTTGGCGTCCTCAGCGTCACAAGTCCGCCTGATACCGGTCAAATGGCGGCGCCCGTTGCTTCGCGCAAGCGGTCAGCGGAGCCTTTAGCCGACCGGAATACGCACACCTCGCGTTTTCAGGGTGCCCGAACCGCGCGACCGCGCACGGGCCGCAATACGCAGGTGGAGGTCTTCAACCCTGATATAGGAGCGGTACGAATGTCGGTCACGATGCGTCAAATGCTGGAAGCCGGAGTCCATTTCGGCCACCAAACCCGATACTGGAACCCGAAGATGGCCGATTACATCTTCGGCCAGCGCAACAAGATTCACATCGTCAATCTCGAAAAGACGTTGGCGCTGTACAACGACGCGATGAAATATGTGCGTCAGCTCGCCGGGAATCGCGGCACGATTCTTTTCGTCGGCACCAAGCGCCAGGCGCGCGAGATCGTCGCCGAGGAAGCGCAGCGTTGCGGCATGCCCTTTGTCGATCATCGGTGGCTGGGCGGCATGCTGTCGAATTACAAGACCGTCAAGGGCTCGATCAAGCGGCTGAAAGACCTCGAGACGATGAAGGAGGACGGCACGTTCGAGCGGATGGCCAAGCGCGAGGCGCTCTCGTTGTCGCGCGAGCTCGACAAGCTGAACAAGAGTTTAGGCGGCATCAAGAACATGGGTGCGCTGCCCGATGCCGTCTTCGTAATAGACGTCGGGTATCACAAGATCGCCGTTACCGAAGCGAAAAAACTCGGCATTCCGATCGTCGCCGTGGTCGATACGAACCACAGTCCCGATGGAATCGCCTATGTGATTCCGGGCAACGACGACTCGAGCCGCGCGATCCGGTTGTACGCGCGCGGCGTCGCCGACGCCGTGCTTGAAGGCAAGAGCCAGTCGGTGCAGGAGATCGTGCAGGCCGGAGATGAATTCGTCGAAGAGGCTGAAGGCGCATCCGCGTGATTTTCCGCCGCAGCGGTCCCACGGCACCGGGCGGCGGCCTTGACGTTGGCGCGCGGCAAATCGAATAGGAAGGCTCAAGATGGCGGACATTTCCGCAAGCATGGTGATGGACCTGCGCCAGCGCACCGGGCTCGGCATGATGGAGTGCAAGAAAGCGCTCAGCGAGACGGCCGGCGATATGACGAAGGCCGAAGATCTGTTGCGCATTCGGAGCGGCGCGAAAGCGAGCAAGGCCGCTGACCGCATCGCGGCGGAAGGCGTGATCGGGTTGCATGTCGAGCAAGGCGGGGCCGCGGCGGCGATCGTCGAGGTCAATTGCGAAACCGACTTCGTCGCGAAGAACGACGACTTCAAGGCATTTGCGAGCGAGCTCGCGCAGCTCATTGTCCGCGACAACCCGCCCGATGTCGCGGCCTTGTCCAATGCAAAGCTCGCGTCGGGCGACACCGTCGAGGCGCGGCGCGTCGCGCTGGTGCAAAAAATCGGCGAAAACATCACGCTGCGGCGCTTTGCGCGGCGCGAAGCAAAGGGGCGGATCGCATCGTACGTTCACGGCACGCGGATCGGCGTGATCGTCGACGTGACCGGCGGCGTGGAGACACTCGGCAAAGATCTTGCGATGCACATTGCTGCGTCGAAGCCGATGGCCGTGTCGAGAGATGGCGTGCCGGCAGAAGCGATCGAGCGAGAGCGGAAAATCAAGGCCGCGCAAGCCGCCGAATCAGGAAAGCCGGCTAACATTGTCGAAAAGATGGTCGAAGGCGGTGTGGCGAAATTTGTCGCGGAGAACACGCTCGCCGGTCAGCCGTTCGTCAAAGGCGATGGGAAGCAAACGGTCGGCGATCTCTTGAAAGCCGAGGGTGCGACGGTCAACGGTTTCGTGCTGTTCGTCGTGGGCGAGGGCATCGAGAAGAAAAAAGATGATTTCGCTGCGGAGGTGGCGGCCATGGCGCGCGCCTGACCGATCGACCCCACGCATCTCTCCACGCCCAATGAACGGGAGTACGTGATGAGTCCACCGAACAGCGCGCCGCCGGTCGCCGCACCGCTCGCTGCCGTTCCTTCCGTCGCGCCGCAGCCTGCGTATCGCCGCATTCTGCTCAAGTTGTCCGGCGAAGCGCTGATGGGCGACGAGGCTTACGGCATCAAGCGCGAGACGATCGATCGCATCGTCGCGGAAGTCGCCGAAGTCGTCCGGCTCGGCGTGCAGACCGCGGTCGTCATCGGCGGCGGCAACATCTTTCGCGGCGTCGCGCCGGGTGCTGCGGGAATGGATCGCGCGACCGCCGACTACATCGGCATGCTTGCGACGCTGATGAACGCGCTTGCGCTGCAGGATGCGCTGCGTCGCGCCGGCGTCGAATCCCGCGTGCAATCGGCGCTGCGCATCGATCAGGTCGCCGAGCCTTACATCCGCGGCCGCGCGCTGCGCCATCTCGAAGAGCATCGCGTCGTCATCTTCGCCGCCGGCACCGGCAATCCGTTCTTCACGACCGACACGGCGGCCGCGTTGCGCGGCCGCGAGATGGGCGTCGACGTGGTGCTGAAAGCGACGAAGGTCGACGGCGTCTACACCGCCGATCCGATGAAGGATGCGACCGCGAAACGCTATTCGACGCTGACCTTCGACGAGGCGATCGTCAAGAACTTGAAGGTGATGGACGCGACCGCCCTCGCGCTGTGCCGCGACCAGAAAATGCTGCTCAAGGTGTTCTCGATCTTCATCCCGGGCGCGTTGAAGCGCGTCGTGCTGGGCGAAGACGAGGGCACGCTCGTACATTGTTGATCGAGGAGGATTTGTGATCAGCGACGTCAAGAAATCGGCTGAACAGAAAATGCAGAAGTCGGTGGAGACGTTAAAGCACGACCTCGCCAAGGTTCGCACCGGCCGCGCGCATACCGGTCTGCTCGACCATATCCACATCGACTATTACGGCACGTCGATGCCGATCAACCAGGTCGCGAACGTGACCCTCGCCGACCCGCGCACGATCGGCGTTCAGCCGTTCGAGAAGAAAATGATTCCCGCGATCGAAAAGGCGATTCGCGATTCGGACCTCGGACTCAATCCCGCAACGTCGGGGGAAATGATCCGCGTGCCGATGCCGCTGCTCACCGAAGAGCGGCGCAAGGAGCTCACCAAGGTCGTTCACAAAGACGCGGAAGCCGCGAAGATCGCGGTGCGCAACGTTCGCCGCGATGCGAACGAGCACCTGAAAAAGATGCTGAAGGACAAAGAGTGCTCGGAGGATGACGAACATCATGCGCAAGCCGACATACAGAAGCTGACCGACCGCTACGTCGCGGAAATCGACAAGATCCTGCATGCGAAAGAAGCGGATCTGATGGCCATTTAGGCCGTCCGCCTTTCCATCCCGTCATCGGATCGAGATCGTGTCCCGCGAGCCCCCGCTGCAGCGATCGCCGAAGCCCGGCAAGCCGATCTTCACGAGCTCGACCCGCGAGGTGCCGGAGATTCCGGCCACGCCGCGGCATGTCGCCATCATCATGGACGGCAATGGGCGCTGGGCGCGTGCGCGCCATCTGCCGCGCGTCGCCGGACATCGCAAGGGCGTGGAAGCGGTCCGCGCCGCGGTGCGGGGCTGCATCGAGCGCGGGATCGATTACCTTACGCTGTTCGCGTTCTCGAGCGAGAACTGGCGCAGGCCGGCCGAGGAGGTGTCCATCTTGATGGAGCTCTTCGCGCACGCGCTCGAGCAGGAAGTCGTCAAGCTCAACACGAACGGCATCCGCTTCAAAGCGATCGGCGACATGTCGCGTTTCGCTCCGCGCATCCGTGAGTTGATTGCGGCCGGGGAGGGCCTTACCGCCCGCAACACGCGGTTGACGCTTACGGTCGCCGCGAACTACGGCGGCCGTTGGGACGTCGCTCAAGCGGCGCGCGCCTATTTCGCGCAGAATCCCGGCGCGTTGCTGTCGAGCGCGGCGCTCGATCCCGATGCGATCGCGCCGTACCTCGCGATGAGCTACGCGCCGGAGCCCGATCTCTTCATCCGCACCGGCGGCGAGCAACGGATCTCCAATTTCCTCTTGTGGCAGCTCGCGTACACCGAGCTCTATTTCACCGAGGTGCTATGGCCTGATTTCGGCACCGCGACCCTCGATGCCGCGATCGCCTCGTACCAAACCCGCGAGCGTCGCTTCGGTCGTACGAGCGAGCAGCTGCGAGCGGCTTCGCTCGCCCACGCGGCACAAGGCGAGTAACCGGTTCACCGGATCTGCGATGCTGGGAAGGCGCATTCTGACCGCCGCCGTGCTGATCGCGCTCGTGCTCGCGGCCCTGTTCCTGCTCGAGTCGCGTGCGTTCGGTGTTGTGTTGCTGCTCGTCGTCATGTTGGCGGCGCAGGAATGGGCGAACCTCATCGGGTGGAAGGGTCCACGCGCTCTCGTCTTCGTCGGAGTGCTGTTCGTCTCCGGCGTTGCACTTTTGTTTGGGCCGTTCGGCTTCTCGCGCGGATTTCCCGATGTCGTCGTGCTCGGCGTCTGCGGTGCGGCGACGCTGTTTTGGGTGTTCGTGGCGCCACCCTGGGTCGTGCAGCGCTGGATGCCGCGCGGTTCGATCGTTCCCGCCCTCGTCGGATGGATTGTGCTGATCGGCGCGTGGCTCGCGCTCGTCGAGCTGAAATCGCGCTCGCCCGGACTCGTTCTGGCCGCGATGGCGATCGTATGGATCGCCGACACTGCGGCGTATTTCGGCGGCCGCTCGTTTGGCAGGCACAAGCTCGCGCCCGAGGTGAGTCCCGGCAAGACGTGGGAGGGCGTCTACTGTGGCATCGCCGCCGTGGGGATTTATGCGCTCGCGCTCGCGCCGTTTGCCGCATCGGCTGGTTACGGATGGGCGTTGGGTGCGGCGACTATCGCGCTATGGGTTGCATTCGCGGCAGCGCTCGCGGCCATCTCGGTCGTCGGCGATCTTTTCGAATCGCTCCTCAAGCGGCATGCCGGCGTAAAGGACAGCGGGCATGTGCTGCCGGGCCACGGCGGCGTCCTCGATCGCACCGATGCGCTTCTGGCCGCGATGCCGCCCGCCGCGCTCGCGGCGCTCTTCTTTCTGCGCCACGGTTAGCGTGATGGCGATGAAGCGCACATTGTCGTTGCTCGGCGCCACCGGTTCCATCGGTGCATCGACGCTCGACGTCGTCGCGCAGTATCCCGATCGCTTCGCCGTCGCGGCTTTGGCGGCGCA
>DASXPO010000170.1:0-10757 GCA_036493535.1 Casimicrobiaceae bacterium | reverse complement strand
CGTCGCGGCAGCGGCCGCAGTCGCCGTCGAGGCCTTCAGAAAATCGCGTCGAGATGCATGTTGCGCAGTTGAATGGTCCTGCGGTTTTCCTTCATCGCACATTCTGCACATTTTTCCCCTCCTGGAGAGCCGAGTCATTCGGTGTTACGACTCTGCGCGGCATTCTGTGCCGAAGGCGCGCCGGTGTAAATGCACGCGACGATGAAGCGGCAAGCGCGTGGGTGCTACGGTCGGCCGATGGGCGTGCCTTTGGCCAAAGGACGATCTGCCTCGCGGCGTTGTCGACCAAAATGTCGAGACCGCCCAATTCGCGAGCAGGCGTCGCGAGCAATCGGCTGCAGAATGTTCCGTTTACATGCAGAAAACGATCGTGGATATTCCGCGCGTCTACATCAACGGCGGTCGCCGTGGTTATTTGATCGGACTCGCACCGACCGACATCGTGCGGGTGCTTGCGCCTACGCTCGTGGACATCGTGCAGTCTTCGAGCGACTCGAGCGGGCGCGCGTGATTCAGTTCATCGGCGTGGCGATGGGCTGGTCGAGCGTGATCGCACCACGGATCGGTGAACGCCGGTGCGCGGCTAGCGGAGTCCGAGCCCGGCTCCTAGCGCGTACGCAAGCGCGCCGATGATCGCGGCGCCGGGAAGCGTCACCACCCAGGCGACGACGATCCGCTGCGCAACCTGCCACCGCACCGCCGACGTGCGGTGCGCCGCGCCGACTCCGACGATCGCGCCGGTAATGGTATGCGTCGTCGACACCGGCACGCCAAGACCGGTCGCCAAAAAAAGTGTGATCGCGCCGCCCGTCTCGGCACAGAAGCCTTGGACCGGCTTCAAGTGGGTGATGCGCGAGCCCATCGTCTTCACGATGCGCCAGCCGCCGAGCATCGTGCCCAAGCTCATGGCCGCCTGGCAGCTCAGCACGACCCAGAACGGCACGTGAAAGGTCGCGCCCAACAAGCCCTGCGAATAGAGCAAGACCGCGATGATGCCCATCGTCTTCTGCGCGTCGTTACCGCCGTGGCCGAGTGAATAGAGCGCCGCCGAGACGAGTTGCAGCACGCGAAAATGCCGGTCGGTCGCATAAGGCGTCGAGCGCAATGTCGCCCAACGCACGATCAACATCAGCAATTGCGCGAGAACGAATCCGAGCAGCGGCGAGAGCACGATGCCGATCCCCATCGGGCCGAGGCCGCCGAACTCGATTGCCGGCCATCCGCCCTTCGCGACGCCCGCTCCCACCAGTCCACCGATCAGCGCATGACTGCTGCTCGACGGTAAGCCGAGCGCCCACGTGATCACATTCCATGCGATCGCGCCGGCGAGCGCGCCGAAGATGACGGCCGCATCGACGACGCCGGGAGTCACGATTCCGGTGCCGAGCGTTTGCGCGACGTGCAATCCGAACACCGCGAACGCGATGAAATTGAAGAACGCCGCCCACACGACAGCGGTCTGCGGACGAAGCACGCGCGTCGACACGACGGTCGCAATCGAATTCGCCGCGTCGTGCAGGCCGTTCAGGAAATCGAACGCCAGCGCAACGGCGACCAACCCGACGACGACGGGCAAGGCGAGTATCGCGGCATCCACGCGTCGTTGGCGATCTTTAGACGTGCTTCGCGGTGATGCGTTGCAACGCATTCGAAATGTCGTCGCATTTATCGACGGCATTCTCGATCAGCTCATAGAGCTCCTTGCGATCGATGTAGCCGACCGTGTCCAGAGCGCCTTGCGCGAGCTCGGTGCGAAGCTTGAGCAACGCCCGGTCGAACGACTCGTCGGCACGGTCCTCGATCTCGCCGATCTTCCCGCACAGCGCGAAAATGGTCTTGTAGTCGCGAGTGATCGAATCGAGATAGGGCACCGCCTGCGTCAGCACTTGCCCGCTTTCGACGACGGCGTCCGCCATCGCCTGCATGTCGGCGTCGAACGTCCGCACGCGGTAGCGCTGAATGCCCTTCGCCGTGTCCTCGATCAGATCGACGGCGTCGTCCATGTCGTGCGCGAGCGCCATGATGTCTTCGCGGTCGATCGGCGCGTTGAACGTTCGATTGGCGCTGGTGAAGATCGCGCGCGCCACCGCGTCCGCTTCTCTTTCGATCGCTCGAATCGCCGCGACGTGCGGATCGACGGCGTCGTCACCGTTCACGAGCCGACGCAGCTCCTCAGCCCCCTTGACGATGTAGCGCGCCTGCTCGCAGAAGAGCTTCGTGAAATCTTCATTGGGCGGCATGAACCGGCCGAACAGATTGAGCGCCATGGATTCACCGTTCCTGACAACTGCATATTATCGCGCTCCCCGCTTCATCGCCCTCGTCTACGATGAATGCGCGCCTCGAGTGCGCGCAGCAGCGCGTCGATCGCGAAGCCGACGATGCCAATTGCGATCATCCCGCTCATCACGATCGACGTGCTGATATTCGCCTGGCCGCGCACGAGCAGGTAACCGATGCCGCTCGACGCTACGATCAGCTCGGCGCCCACGAGTGACTGCCATCCGAGTCCCGCGCTGATGCGCACTCCAGCGACGATCGACGGAACAGACGCCGGCAGTAGCACTTCGGTGATCATGCGCCAGTGACTCGCTCCGAGCGTCTGCGCGGCCTCGATCAGACGCGGCTCGACGAACTTCGCACCACGATAAGCATTGATCACACACGGCGGAAACGCACCGCTGAAAATGATCAGCACCGGTCCGCCGATGCCGGTGCCGAACCACAACGCCGCGAACGGGACCCATGCAATTGGTGCGATGAAGCGCAGTGCATCGAAGACCGGGGTTGCGATGGCATCGAGGGAACGAAACCACCCCATCATCAGGCCGAGCGGAATCCCGATCGCAACGGCCAGACCGAACCCCGCCGCGAACCGGCCGAAGCTCGATACCAGATGTTGTTGGAGTGTGAAGCCGACGAAAGGCGTCTGTGTCAGCGAGGCGAACTGCCTGATCACTGCAAGAGGCGAGGGCAAAAACTGCGGCATGATCAAACCGCTCGCGGCGAACGCGGTCCACACGGCGAAAAAGGCGATGAATCCCATCGCCGACAACACGATCAACCGCGCCAGCGGAAGCGGCGCGTTCACCGCCATGGCATCGCGCGTCGCTCGGCCACACCTAGCAACGCAGTCATCGCGGCGCCCGAAACCGCCACGCCAACCATCCCGACGACGATCATCGCCGGAAAGATATCGAGTGCAGCTTGCGAGAGCACATGTCCCAGTCCTGCGATTGCGCCAATCAATTCCGCCGCGACGAGTGTCGTCCAGCAGGCCTGCAACGACAGGCGCAGGCCGGTGAAGATCATCGGCATTGCACCGGGAAGCAGCACCTCTCGAACGAACATCCATCGAGGCACGCCGAGCATGCGCGCGGCCTCGATCAGATGCGCGTCGATGGTCCGCACGCCGGCGTAGCTGTTGATGACGACCGGAACGAACGCCGCGAACCAGATCACGAGGACCTTTGCGGCGTCACCTAAACCAAGCCAGACGATCGCGAGCGGAATCCATGCGAGCGGCGGTATCGGCCGGATCAGCAGGAACGTGGGATTGACGAGCGCTTCGGTGGTCCGGCTCCAACCCATCGCCAGCCCGAGCGGAACGCCGACGACCACGGCCGCGCAGAAACCGTACAGCACGAGCTTCGCGCTTTGCAGAATGTGCGTCGGCAACCGCGCATCCGCGTAGCCGACGATCGAGATCTGCCGGAGCGCATCCCAAGCCTCGCCTGGCGATGGAAACCGGCCCGCACTGATCGTCTGCGTCACCGCGGTAAGCAGATACCACGCGGCGAAGAGCACGGCGAACGTCGCGACGCCGACCCAAACGGGCCGGCCGTCGTACGCGCGCTTCATCGATTTAGGCGAGCTTCAATTCGCGCGATTCGCGAATTCCTTGAGCTTCGGATCGGCGTCGACCATGCGCAGGTATTCGTCGGTCACGAACTTGTTGACCGCCGGTGCGTCCGCGAACGTGCCGTTGGCCTTCATGAACTCGCCGATTTTCGCGAGCCAGTTGTCGACGTCACCGCCCGAACGCATGATCTTGAGCTGCTGCGCGAGGTCGAAAGTGGGGCGCGTATCGAATTCCTTTTTCATCGATGCTGCGCTGATCGTGACGCCGCCCTGCTCGTAGAAAGTCTTCATCATCGCGATCGCTTCGGGCTGATGGGCGTTCATCCATTTCCATGCACGAAGGTAGACGGCGAGAAACTTGGCGACGTTTTGGGGCTGTTCCTTCGCGTAATCGGCGCGGGCGACGAGCGCGCCGGGAACGATCGCGCCGGCATCGCGCCCCGAACAGATCAGCTTCGCGCCGGACTTCTCTTCCATTGTGTAGATGTTCGGTGCCCACAGACCGCCGAGGTCGGCATTGCCGCTCGACATGGCCGAGATGATCTCGGCCTGACCCATGCTCTTGATCGTGACGTCGGCTTTTTTGAGACCCCATTTCGACAGGCACGATTGCACGGCGTAATCGCCGGTGGAGTTGGCGGTCAGCACGATCGTTTGACCTTTGATCGTCGCGGGATTCTTGACGAAGTTTTCGGCGGTCTTGGATGTGGCCAGCAGCGCGTTGCCGTACGACTCATCGTTGGTGATGCCAATCGTCAACAAATTGTAGCGCGCTGCGCCGAGCACCGCGGGCACCGATCCGGTTCCACCGACGTCCCATGACTTGGACGCCGATGCGGCGATCTGCGGCACGCCTGCCGGGAATGTGCTGAAAACCGGCTTGAGGCCGACCTCGCCGTACCAGCCTTTTTCGGCGGCGATATAAAACGGCAGCGCCCAATACAGCGCCGGCTGATAGCTGACCTTGATCTCGGTCTGGGCCCGGCTCGCGGGGGCCCCGAACACGACGAACGTCGCGACTGCGAATGCCGCAAATTGTTTTCTCATGTTGCGTCTCCTCCGTTGGATAGCAGGACTTTATTGGCTTGGGATACCTGTTCACTGCGCAGCAGTCGCCAGATGCGCGTGCGCAAATGCACGAACGATGCTTGGTCCATCAACTCCTCGCTACGCTCGAATCGATTCCAGCGTTCGGACGCGCGAATCGGCGCGACATCGATGATTTCACCCACCGTGCCGGGGCGCCGCGTCATGACGACCACGCGGTCGGCGAGATAGACCGCCTCCTCGACTGCATGCGTGACGAACAGAATCGTGCGGGGATTGTCGCGCGCGAGCTTGATCAATTCCTCCTGCATGACGACACGTGTCTGCGCGTCGAGCGCGCCAAAGGGCTCATCCATCAACAGCACGTCGGGATCGAGCACGTAGCTCCGCGCGATCGCCACCCGCTGCTGCATGCCGCCGGACAGTTGATGGGGGTAGGCCGATTCGTAGCCTTGCAGGCCCATCAACTCGACTTGGCGCGCGATGCGCTCGCGCCGCGATGCGACGTCCGTCCCCTTGCTGCGCAATCCAAACTCGATGTTCTCGTAGACGGTCTTCCATGGGAACAACGCAAATTGCTGGAACACGACCGCGCGGTCGGGCCCGGGCTGCGTCACGGGCCGACCACCGATGACGACATGGCCCGACGTCGGAAACTCGAGGCCCGCCGCCATCCGCAGACACGTCGTCTTGCCGCATCCCGACGGTCCGACGATCGCGACGAATTCGCGATCGTTCACCTTGAAGCTCACGTCGTCGAGCGTCAGGAAATCCTTGCCACCGCGCTGGAATACGCGCGTGACATTGTCGAAGACGATGTCGCTCATCCGGCCGAATACCCGCCGTCGACGAAGATGATCTGTCCGGTGACGTAATCCGAGGCGCGACTCGCGAGATACACCGCCGTGCCCGCGAGATCGTCCAATTCACCGTTGCGCCCGACGAACGTGCGCTTTGCATGCAAATCCCATTGGGCTGGATCGTTGGCGACGGGCGCTGTGAGTGCCGTCGCGAAGAACCCGGGCGCGATCGCGTTGGCATTGACGCCGTCGCCGGACCACGCCTGTGCCTGTGCGCGTGTGAGTTGCGCGATGGCGCCCTTGGTCGCGCCGTACGCGGCACCGTCCGGCATCGCGCGAACCGATTGCAACGATGCGATGTTGACGATGCGCCCCCAACCGCGCGCAATCATCGCCGGAACGAGCCGTTGCGCGAGGAAAAACGGCGCATCGAGGTTGACCGCGAACGTACGATCCCATTGGTCGGCGGTCACGTCGAGCATCGGTCTACGCGGATTGATGCCTGCGGCGTTGATCAAGATGTCGGGCGGTCCGAACGCCGCGGGGGCCGCGTCGGCACACGCAGCGACGGCTTGGCGATCCGACAGATCGCACACGACGACGCTTGCAGCACCGTCCGTGCCTTCGATCTGCTCGCGTACCGGCGCCAGCTCGCTCGCACGTCGCGCGACGAGCACGATCCGCGCGCCTGCATTGGCGAGCGCCATCGCGATTGCACGACCGATGCCGGAGCTCGCGCCCGTCACCAGCGCCACGCGTCCCTCGAGGTCGAAGAGCTCGAGCACCCGTCGGGACGGCCCTGCTTCCCTCATGCCGTAACCGGTGCACCGGTGTCGAATCGATCGTCGGGAAAATACTTGTCCAGCCGATCGTCGGCGGTGCGCGCGTGCGCTTCCATCCCTTCGAGACGGGAGATTCGCGCACTGACTTGCGCGATCGTTCGCGTGGCGTCGCGATTCATCCGCTGCCAGGTAAGCGTCTTCATGAACTTGTGCACCGACAAGCCGCCGGAATAGCGGGCCGCGCCCTTGGTCGGAAGAATGTGGTTCGGACCGGAGGCTTTGTCACCGAACGCGACCGTCGTTTCCTCGCCTAAAAACAGCGACCCATAGCAGGTGAGACGCGCGAGCCAGCCATCGAGATCGCGCGCATGCACTTCGAGGTGCTCCGGCGCACAACGATCGGAAACCGCCGCCGCCTCTTCACGCGTATCGCAGAGGATGATTTCGCCGTAGTCGCGCCACGCCGCGGTCGCAGCATCCCGCGCCGTCGGCGGAAGTTGGGCGATCAGCTTCGGCACCTCGACAGCCACCTGCTCCGCAATTGCGCGCGACATCGTGATGAGCCAAGCGGGTGACTCATGCCCATGCTCCGCCTGGCCGACGAGGTCGGACGCGACGATCGCCGCATCCGCCGTTTCGTCCGCAATCACCGCCACCTCGGTCGGACCCGCGAAGACGTCGATGCCGACTCGGCCGAACAGCATGCGCTTCGCTTCGGCGACAAACTTGTTCCCGGGACCGACGATGATGTCGGCCGGCTTGCCGGTGAAGAGGCCGAACGCCATCGAAGCGATCGCCTGGACGCCGCCAAGCGTCATGATCGCGTCGGCACCTGCGACTTTCATCGCGTAGAGAACGTGCGGGTGAATGCCTTCGTTCTTGTAGGGCGTGGAGCAGGCGATCACCCTCGGCACGCCGGCGGCTTTGGCCGTCGCGATGCTCATGTACGCCGACGCGATATGCGCATAGCGGCCGGTCGGCACGTAACAACCCGCGACGTTCACGGGGACGAGCCGCTGTCCGGCCATCAGCCCCGGTTGAATCTCGATCGCGAATTCGCGCAGGGATTCGCGCTGCGCATCGGCAAACTTGCGGACCTGGTCGGTGGCGAACTCGATGTCGCGCTTGATCGACGTCTCGATGTTTTCCGTACGCCGCGCGATCTCCTCCGGCGTCACGACGATTTCGCCCGTCCAGCCATCGAGTTTGTTCGCGTACTCGCGCACCGCCGATTCACCGCGGCGCTCGATGTCGGCAAGCATGTCGCCGGCGACCTTGCGCGCGACGTCCGTCTCCGTTTGCGGTGTTTTCGCCGCACGCTTCAGATATTGGGTTGACATGAAGTTTGGCCGGGAACGGGCCAATAAGGGCCGGTCCAATTGGTGTCGTTTTTACCGAGCGTAGCGGGCCGGCTTCTGCGCGTCAATGTCCGCCGCTTGCCGACGAGAATGTAGGACGATGCCACTTTCGAACGGCCGTTGAACGCGTTCCGAAACTTGGCCCTTCGTCCGACGGTCCCTCGGTGACGGTGGGTCGCAACGTCGACTTGAGCCGTCACTGCATAACGCCACGAAGGAGAAACTATGAGGATTCGAAGCGCAGCTGCCGCGGCAGTGGCCATTGGGGTGCTAACCGGCGCCGGTGTGGTACAAGCGCGAAGCGTCGATATTGAAATCGGCACTGCTCCGCCTCCGGACCGCGAAGTGGTCGTTCCCGCGCCCCGGGCCGGCTATGTTTACGAGCGGCCCCACTATGGGTGGGACGGCCGCACATACGTCTGGAACGACGGCAAGTACATTCAAGAGCGCAAGGGGCACGTCTACGAGCAACCGAAGATCGAGCACCGCGGCGAACACTACTACTTCCGGTCGGGCCACTGGGACGATGACTGACCTCTGGCGCTAGCGCTCGAAAATATGGAACTGGCGTAGAGCGGGAAGACACACTCGATCGCGCCGGCGCTAACATCCCGCCGTGCATTTTCCGGCGCCATCGAACTCCATCGTCTTGCCGCTCAACGCCGGATAAACGGGTCGTCCTTTCACCAGCGCGATAAAAGCGGCGGTGCGAGACGTCGGACGTACTTTGCCGCCGCTCGTCGCAGCCTCGTTGACGTGCGAGATGATGACCGATGCGGGTTGCACGAGCACATTGACCGCATAGGCGGCCGCTTCGGGCGTCAGGGCGCTCGGGCCGTAATTCAGCTCCACCAAATTCGCCTTGTAGAAATCGTGTGCGACCGTCTGCATTTCGGCGTGCACGCCGGTGTCTCCCGTCAGATATGCGGTGAGTCCGTTGCTGAAACGAATGATGTAGCCGCTCGGCGGACCCAACGCGAAACTCACGTTGTCGGGCTCGACATTCTTCCGTTGTGCTTCGCTCAGTAGCGTGATCGGCACAGTGCTGTCGTGCGCAGCGGGAACGGCGGTGATCTCGACTGCCTTCGACGTGGCCGTCGCTTTCACCGTTCGCGTGCCACCCGTCTGAACGGTGGCAAGGCACGGCGCCGTGACCGGCGCGACGATGTCGGCCTCGGGCTGTCCACATGCGCCCGTCGGCTTGCCGCGGATCGTTTCGATTTTGCGGCCGATGAAATTCGCGAGCGGCACGACCATGACAATGGCTGCGTTTTTCGCCGCGGCAATTTCGGCGGTCGTGGAATTCGGCGCGGCCGAGACGAGTTGCGGGTTTTCGCACGTTCCCGCTTCGAGCGCCTTCATCTTTTGATCGCCGATGTGATCGCCGTGCGCGTGACTCAGGATCACGACGTCGATCTTGCCGAGGCGCGGATCGTCCGCGCCGGTCACCGATTGGCCTGCGTCGTAGAGAATTCGAATACCGGTCGGGTCCTCGAAAATCGTTGCGCGGTCACGCCCGCACAATTCGCCCGCATGTGAGCCGAGCGGCGTGATTTTGACCGTTTGCGCCGCGGCGGCCGAACAAGCGGTGGCGAAGACGATTAGAAAGATGGTGCGCGCTTGCTCGAGCCTCATGGTTTACTCCTCGTGATTTCGCGGGATTGTCACACGAGTTCGGCGACGACATTCTTACGCCGGTCGCAGCGTCGGTTACAGCGGCGAGACCGTATCGACGCCGCAAGGACAGTTGATCGGGCGCATTCGGCTACCGGAAATCTGCGGGAACGTTTGCTTCGGCGGACCGAAGCGGAACCGCGTGTTCATGGCCGCGAGGCAGTCGCTGTACGGGGTCTGCACCGCGACGCAGGGTGCCGCGCCGGGTTGATGGTCGTTATTGCGGCGAGCTCATCGCCCAGCGCCTCGGCCACGCGCAGTAGGGCGATTCACTCGTGCGCCCTTGCGCGTGGATGCGGTAGAACATTGCCTCGACCGGCTCGCGCAATCGCTCGCCGTAATTGGAAAGCGCGCTGAGCGCCGATTTGCAACTCCGCTCGATGTTGGGTGACAGCGCCACTGTCACCAGGAACGCGTTTCGCGAGTCGGCCATGCGTCCGGTCAACGCACTCGCGATCGCATATGTCGTCCAGTCCTCGATGCGGCCGGTACGGGATCGCGCGCCGCGATAGGCGATCGCGATCAGCGCGAGCTGGCGCGCGGTTTCAGGCTGTGATCGGCCTACCTTGAGATGCATCAGCGCGAGATTCCCCACAATTTCCGCGTCGTAAGGGTTCGCGCCGAATGCCTTCAACTGGAGCTCGAAGGTCTCCGTCGGGTTACGGCCCGACCAATACGCGTCCGACGCCTCGCCGTTGAGACGCCGCGCTTCCGACGGCGCGGTCTTCCGCGAAAGATCGGCGCCGTCCACGGCGCGAATCCATTGCGCCGCCTGGACGACCGCGCGATCCTGCCCGGCCTCATTCGAATTTGCGGCGACGGACAAGACGCGCGACACGTCCGCTTGCGCTTGCATTGCGACTCGCGGTACGACGTCGCGGAGCGCGCGCCGCGCTTCGCTTGCGAAGGCGGCGTCCGCATCGCCGGAAGCCGTTGTATCGGGGAAAGACGCGAGCGCTGCTTGCTCGATCGGCGGCGGATTCGGCGCAGGGAGTTTTTCCTGCAACTCCACCGGTTGCCACGCTGCGCTCGATGGCGTCTTCGCGTCATCGCGCACGAGCGGCTCGCGAACGATGGCGCCCGCATCGGACGGCGGTGCCGCGGCAACCATCGGTGCGGCTTGCGCCGGCGATGGCGGTCGCCCCGTTGGCGCGAGTGGCTTCGCCGTTGACGGGGCTTCTGTCACGGCCTTTTTCGGCGCCGAAGCCTGCAATTTTCGATCCTCGATGGGGGCC
>DASXPO010000169.1:0-15865 GCA_036493535.1 Casimicrobiaceae bacterium | reverse complement strand
AATTTGCGGCATCGACGATTTCGTTCAACCTGGCGCCGGACGTGTCTCTCTCCGACGCCACGCGCGCTATCGACGGAATGATGGCGCAACTCGGTGTTCCATCCAGCGTGCACGGAACGTTTCAAGGGACGGCACGCGCATTCCAGGCATCGCTCGCGAGTCAGCCATGGTTGATCCTGACCGCTCTGCTCACCGTTTACATCGTTCTCGGTGTCCTCTACGAAAGCTACGTGCATCCGCTGACGATTCTGTCGACTCTGCCGTCGGCGGGAGTCGGGGCATTGCTCGCGTTGCTCGCCTTCCACACCGATTTCAGCCTGATGGCGTTCATCGGCGTCATTTTGTTGATCGGCATCGTCAAGAAGAACGCGATCATGATGATCGACTACGCGCTCGAGGTCGAGCGCAGCCAGAATCTCTCGCCGCGCGACGCGATATTCGACGCGTGCCTGCGGCGTTTCCGTCCGATCATGATGACGACGCTCGCGGCGATGCTCGGCGCGCTGCCGCTCGCGCTCGGAACGGGCGACGGCTCTGAGCTGCGTCGTCCGCTCGGCATCTCGATCGTCGGCGGTCTGCTGTTGAGCCAGCTGCTGACGCTCTATACGACACCCGTCGTCTATCTGTATCTCGATCGGTTCCGGCTATGGTGCTTGAAACGATTTCGGCGCAGACCCATCGGCGCGGGCGTTGCGCTTCCAAACGCGCCCGAAGGCGCATGACGATGTCGATTCGGGCCAACCGATTTCTTGTCGCGTCGATCGCGGCGGCCACGCTGGCTTCTTGCACCGTCGGTCCGAACTACCTCCGTCCGGCGGCCGACACGCCCGCCGCGTACAAGGAGATGCCTGCGGCAAAACCGGCGGAACCCGCCGACACGGTCTCTCGCGGCTCGTGGTGGGAGATCTACGGTGACGCGGAATTGAATCGGCTCGCAGAGGCCGTCGTCCCGGCGAACCAGAATCTGCGCGTTGCCGAAGCGAACTACCGTCAGGCACAAGCCGCGGTGCGTGCGGCCCGATCCGGTTTCTATCCGACGGTCGGGGCGAACGTCAACGTCGATCGCGCGCGTGCAGGCGGCAACACCCAAACGCTCTACACGCTTGGATTACCCGTCGATTGGGAAATCGATCTATGGGGCAAGATTCGACGCTCGGTGGAGCAGAGCGAGAGCACCGCGCTCGCGTCTGCCGCCGACATCGAAAACACGCGGCTGAGCCTCCAGGCACAGCTCGCGCAGGCGTATTTCGCGTTGCGCACAGCGGATCGCCAAAAGAAATTGCAGGACGAAACCGTGGCCGCCTATCAGCGGTCGGTCGATCTCACGCAAAACCGCTACAGCGCCGGCGTCGTCGCACGCTCCGATGTCGTGCAGGCAGAAGCGCAGCTGCAGCAGGCGCAAGTCCAGGCGGTCGAAATTCAACTGACGCGCGCGCAACTCGAGCATGCGATTGCCGTACTAATCGGCAAACCGCCGTCCGATTTTTCGCTGCCGCCGACCGACACGCTGCCCGCGGTGCCGCCGATTCCCGCCGCGATTCCGTCGGAGCTTCTCGAGCGCCGGCCCGACATTGCCGCCTCGGAGCGGCGCGTCGCCGCGGCGAATGCGCAGATCGGCGTTGCCACGGCGGCGTTCTATCCGTCGCTGTCGCTGTCGGGAAATCTCGGTTTTGCGAGCACGAGCTTCGCAAGCTGGATTTCGTTGCCGAAGCGCGCCTGGTCGGTCGGCGCGTCGCTTGCGCAAACGTTGTTCGACGCGGGGCTACGAACCGCGCAGCGCGACGAGGCAATCGCCGCGTACGACGCAACGGTCGCGACGTATCGCCAGACGGTGCTGAACGGCTTTCAGCAGGTCGAGGACAACATGGCAGCCTTGCGCATCCTCCAGGACGAGGCGCAGGTGCAGGCGACGGCGCTGGCGTCGGCGCGGCAAGCGGTCGAGCTGGCGCTCAATCAATATCGAGCGGGTCTCGTGAATTACATCAATGTCGTTCTATTGCAAGCCGCGGCATTGTCGGCCGAACGCAACGCGGTCGAGCTCGACGGACGGCGGCTCGCCGCGAGTGCGACGTTGATCACCGCGCTCGGTGGCGGGTGGCGGACGTCCGATCTGCCTTCGCCGTCGCAGGTTGCTGAAACGCCGCCGTAGCGCTGCGACTCTTTCCTGCTAGATTTGAAAGATAACCAAACTTAACGGGCATTGCGATGAAAGCCATCGAGATCGTTTATCGATACGACGCAAGCGGCAAAGCGGCTCGTCCGCGACCGGCCAATGCGGATGCGGCGCGCCATCGACTCGAGGAGGGAAGCCGGAAGATACTTGCGTTGCTCGACAGCCTCTCGGACGGGACGGGAACGGCGCGCCATGTCATAACGCCCGATCCGCGGGATCTGGGGCTTACGCCCGGCGAAAACGGCACGCCGATGCAACGGCCTTATGCAGCGGTTCTCGGCTGCTCCGACGCGCGCGTTCCTATCGAGCTGATCTTCAACGAGGGTCCGAATGATTTGTTCGTCGTGCGGGTTGCCGGCAACGGTCTTGGCAGCGAAGTGCTCGGCAGCTTGAAGTACGCGTCCGAGCACCTCGGCGAGAGCCTGAAGCTTGTCGTCGTCCTCGGACACAGCAGTTGCGGCGCCGTATCGGCGGCCGTGGATGTTTTCCAGAACCCCAAGACTTATCTTTCCTTGGCGTCCGATCACGAATTGCGCAGCATCCTCGACCGGTTGCTCATCATGGTTCACGCGTCGGCAGCACGGATGCAGTCGATGTTCGGACCGGAGGTGATCGGCCAACAAGGCTATCGTGAGGCGTTAATCGAAACGGCGATCGTGTTGAACGCCGCATTCGCGGCGCGTACCGCGCAGATGGAGCTCGGCAGCACCGACCCGAATGGACTGCGGGCTGTCTACGGCGTTTATATGCTCGCGGGACGCCAATTGTGGGCGCCAAGAAGCGGCAGCGCGGAATGCGCAGGGTTGGCCTACCCTCCGGCCGATTCCCAAAAATTGGGTGACTTTCTCGATCGCGTAGTGCAATCGGAGCGCATTGCGTCCTTGCTCAAGGCGATGCCGATGACGTCAAGCGCGGACCGCGATCCCGCGTAACCCTCTTCTCCCGGAGGCGGCGATCAATGCGCGAAATCCTGCAGTGGCATGTGGAATGGATAGGCGACGCTGCCCCGTTGCCGTCATCGGATCAAGCAACGCCGCCATGTTTGTAAGGTCGCTCTCGCAACCGACACGCGCAGGAGAGACTCGGACTCCATGGGTGCGTGGCCTCGGCTGGGATGTGTTCTGGCTGCAGTCCGCCCTGTGGCTGGCGCCTCTTGCCCTGCTGCTCGCGCACGGCTACGAGGATCCTGGCGAAAGCCCGCTGGACTGGTTGGTCTTTGCCCTCACGGCACTGTTTTGGATCAGCCACCGGTTCGGCTCGACGTGGTTGGCGTACGCGACGACCGCTTACCGGCCGCTGTTACGTGCCGAGCCGGCGCGCTTCGTCATCATTCCGGCGGCAATCGCCGCAGGCTGCTTCGCCATCTTGCTGCCGGCGGACGACACCTTGCGATTCACGCGCGCACAGCGAGTGTTGGCACTTGCGACGCTCGACTTCGCGCTCGTGACGTACCACTTTGCTGCACAGCACTTCGGCGTGCTCAGTCTGTACCGCGTTCGCAATGGAAGGAGTGCCGATCTCCGGACGCGGCGCCTGGATCGCATATTCGCATTGGGCGTAGGAGGCGCGTTGGTCGTCGTGGTCGAAGCGCTGTTGCAGACCGCTTTGTTCCAGGACACTTGGACCGGGGCATGGTTTGACCCGCAGTGGCTCAACGATGCGTCGGGACCACTACGGGTCTTGACCTCCGCAATAGTGGTCGCATTGACTCTCGCTCTACTCGCATCCGAGGCACGGGCCCCGAGCTTTTGTCTACCGCGCGTCCTTTACATTGCGGGCGTCGCCGTGATGGTCATCGTCGGACTCCATACGGATCGGCCCATGCTGTTTGTGGCGGTCTGGAGCGCCCAACACTGGCTAGCAGCGAGCGCATTGGCGACGCGCGTCGCGTGTGCTGAGCCCGCTTCAACCAGTTCGCGCGTCTGGCAGGCGTTGCACGCAGTCAACCGGCGACCGTGGGCACTGCTTCTCGTGCTTGGCGTCGTATCTGTCCTGCTGCTTCCCGTCATGGAGGTAGAGGCGATCGCATCCGACGGCACCTACTATGGCGATCGCATTTTCGGCACACTGGCGGTCGAGTTACGCGAGTCGGATTGGGTACCCGCGCTGCTGGCATTGGGCTTCACGACCGGATTCCTGCATTACTGGCTTGATCGCGCCGTCTACCGACTGTCCTGCCCAGCCGTACGAGTCGCGGCACGCGGGCTGTTGTAGGGACGCGCTTCTGCGTCGTCGACGAATTCTTGCAGACGTTGAATGTCCGTCGCCTGCGCCCGGCGATTCGTGGGAGCGGTGGAGCGTCCTCGACTAGCGCATCGATATCGTCCGCGGATCGGGCAACCCTCTTCGGATGCCCCGCGAAAACTCCGGGTCTTGATCGAGGGACTTTGCCCGGGCGTTGATGTGACTCAGGGAGCGCAGCTGGGCGAAGGGCAGGCGCGTGTCGATACTGCCACGTTCGTAGAGCATTTCGTCCGCGTAGCCGTTGGCGAGGAGTCGCCAGTCGGCCCGTTGAGCGGTAGGGATGGCGTCCCTGACGTGGCCATAAATACTGGTCGTGCAATTGTCAACCAAAGCGTTGTAGAACTCGGGGGTATCGACAAGCGCGTTCATCGTGGTGACGTACTCCAGCAGCAATGCCCGCGCCTGCTCGGGCGTCGCGTTGAGCTTATAGAGATAAACCTCTTCGTCGCGGTAGTTGGTGCGCACTCGAACGATGTCGCGCTCGTCGGCCGCCACGTAGGCAATTGCATACTGTCTGAAAAAACCTTTGACCGCCGAGTAGTCCTGGCCCTTCTGCTTTCGGGTCTCGATGGAGATCGCGAGCGGAGCCGAGCCGTCGAACTCCCAGCTCATGATCGTGTGCGCGATGGCCGGCGAGCCCCAGTAGGACATGAAGATGTCAAGCCCGCGAAGCTTCGAGAGATCGTAGACGCGATCTTCGTAGCGCACCGTGAAATCGGACTCGGTGCGGTAATCGAAATTGCGGACGTTGTGGAATGTCAGCCGGTCGCCATTGGCTTCGGCCCAGGAAAGCTTCGCAACATCCGACTGCCATTCGCCGTCGTTGCTCGGGCTAAGCGTGCTCCACCAGACGAGGACCGCGAGCATTCCGACACCCCACACTGCAAACGCCCGCCAGAACGGTCGCAGCCAAAGGAGCACGGCGACGCTTCCCACACCATAGGCGGCCGCGAGGGTCGCTTGGAGCCAAGGGACGTTGGCTGGACCCGCGAATAAAAGAACCAGCGCACCCCATCCCGTACTGACCAGAAGCACCACAGCCAGGAAGATGACGAGCAAACGCTTCAACAGCATCTCCGTGCCGACGCTACGGTAACAACAGGATGAGTGCCGTAGCCATTCGCTATGGCGCCCCGAGCAGCAGGTAGACGCTGTACGCGCCGCCGTTGCCGAAACCGATGCCGAAAAATCCCGGGCCCGCGGCCGTGTTGGCGCCGAGGAACAAAGATCCCGAGAATTGCGTGCCAAGCGAGGGCAGTCCATCCGCGCGATCGCGGATGTTGCCGACCTCGGCGGACGCCCCCGCAAACACGCCTTTGCCCAGGATCTCCGGCAGCGGAAGAATCCGGTTGTAGTACATCATTCGGCCGAAAATGTACTTGCGACCGGAGAACTGATTCAGCCGGAAGCCGGAGAGCCGGAGCGGGCCGCCGAGCGCGAACGTCTCGTAGGCCGGCATGTTGGAGCCGAAGTCCGTTCCCCCGGAAGCGAGGAAATTCACCGTATGCGGTCCCCATGAAGCGGCGTATTGACCGCGAGCTTCGAGGCGCCGGTAGTTGAGCGCGGAGCCGAGCGCCTTCGTTGCATCGTAGTACGTAGCCGATACGTTGTATCCGTCCCGTGGAAACCATGGAGCGTCGAGGGCGTCGAAGATCAGCGCCACGCGGACACCCGCGGTCAGCTCGTGCACCGACGGCAGCACCGGGTCGCCCGTGTCGATGCGCGCGTGCACCTCGGTCCACTGGGGGCCGACGCGCAGCGCGCCGAGCGTGCCGAGGTTCGCGCCGAGGTCGACGCCGGCGCGTCCGCTGCCGATCAGGTACTCCGCGATCTTGTCGTCGCCGTTGAACACCCCGCGGGTCGTCTGTCCGACGGCCCCGTAAAGCGACCCAAACCATACGCCGCGCTCGTTCAACGGCTGATAGAACTCGCTGAAGACGTGCGTGTCCTCCCCGACCTGCCCCTCGGTCAGCCACTCGCCGCCGAGCCGGTTGAGCCACGTCTTGCGGTACTGGACCAGCAGGTTGAAGGCGTTGTCACCATGGAAGTCGCTTTGCAGCCCCAGCCCGAAACGGAGGTAGTCCGGTCCCCGATCCTTCTCGTGCGGCGTGATCACCATCACGCGGGGCCCTCCTGCGGCTCCGACGATGCGGTAATCGACGCTGTCGAAGTCGCCGCGGCCGTAGATGCGCTGCAGATCGGCGCCGATTTTCTCTTGGTCGAGCGGCTCGCCGGGCTTGGTCTCCACCAGTCCGCGCAGCACCTCGGGATTGGTGCGATTCAAGCCCTCGAACCGGATCTCGTCCACGGGTGCGAGCACAACGGCTGACTTGACTTGCTTCGCGCGGAGCGCCGCGTACTGGTCGGGCGCGAGGCTGTAGCGCGATAGCGACGCGGCCATCTTCCGCGTCGCCTCCTCGCCGATGCGGATCGCGTCCTTCCCACGGTTGTAATTCGCCACGGAAATGTCGCCCAGATCGGGCGTGATCAACACGTCGTGGGGCCCCATGCGCTTCAGTTGCTCGTCGACTGTCTGCTTGCCGAGGAAGGCCATCATCTGATTGACGACGGCAAGCGCGGACGTGATCTCGTCGCGCTTCAGCGGGGGCGTTCCGATGTTGACGGCGATCACGACGTCGCCGCAAAGCTGACGCGCCTGATCGATCGGCAAATTGTTGGCGATCATGCCGTCCACCAACAGGTGTCCGTCCATCGACACGGGCGCGATCGCGCCGGGCACGGACATGCTGGCGCGCATTGCCTCGGCCACGTCGCCGTGGCTCAGCACGACGGCTTCGCCGGTCTCGAGGTCGGTCGCCACCGCGCGATACGGAATGGGCAGCTTGTCGAAGTCGGTGGTGCCGATGGCCGGCTGCGCGACCACCCGCAGGAACGACTCGATCGAGACCCCCGCGATGACGCCCTTCGGCAGCGTTAAGCCACCGTTCTTGACCCCGAACTCGGGGGCGAACAGCGTCTTGAAGTCGTCGATCTTGCGACGAATCGAAATCTCTTTCCGGGGCGGATTGTCGCGAAAGATGTCGTCCCAGTTGGTGGCGAGCACCATTTGCTCGATCTCGGCCGGCGACCTGCCGACGGCGTATGCGCCGGCGACGATCGAGCCCATGCTGGTCCCGGTGATGCAGGCGATCGGGATGCGCATCTCCTCCAGCGCCTTGAGCACCCCGACGTGCGCGATGCCGCGCGCACCGCCGCCGGATAGCGCGAGTGCGATGCGCGGCGGCGTGCCAGCGGGCTGGGCTGGCGGGGTGTCCGCCGCCATGACTTGGCAGCTCAGCAGTGACACGAGCGCCAAGAGCGGCAGCCAAGCGATGAGCGAAATGATGATGCTGCGTCGCCGGGTTCGTTCGAGCGCGCTTGCGCTCAGTTGGGCGCATCGATGGAGCGCATGGTCCAGCGGTCCGCCCAACACGAGCAGGAAAGCAGTGGATTCCCGTATGGGCGCTGCAGCCGCTGTCTTGGCATTACAGATGCACGCGCTGCTCATTCATCCACTCTTTCAGCAACGTATAGCTCACCGCAAGCACGACGGGACCGACAAACAAACCGATGATGCCGAACGCGATAAGACCGCCGATCACGCCTGCAAAGATCAGCAACAGAGGAAGATCCGCGCCCTTGCGAATCAGCATTGGCCGCAGCACGTTGTCCAGCATTCCGACGATGACGGTCCAGATCAATAACGCAGTACCCCATCCCGTGGCGTCGGTCCAGAAGAGCCAGATCACCGCTGGAGCAAGCACGAGGACGGGGCCGAGCTGTGCGATGCAGAGCAACAAAATTACCGCAGTCAAGACGGCCGCAAACGGGACACCTGCCAGGGCAAGACCAACACCCGCCAACACGGTTTGTACCAACGCCGTGACGACGACGCCAAGCGCCACCGCCCGAATCGCCTGGCCCGCGAGGAGCACGACACTTTCACCACGATTTTGGGCGAGCCGACGACCGAAGCGGACCATCGTGTCCTTCGCCGCTTCTCCTTGAGCGAACATGATGGCCGCAATTACGACGGTCAACAGGAATTCGAGCGTAAGGATGCCCATGCTGCTGAATGCACCGGCCAACCACTTCGCCGCATCGTCCATGAACGGTTGCAGCTGCATCAGAAGCTCGGTCGTTCCGGCTGCGGCAATTACTGCCCACCGCTCGGCGATTTTTGCGCCCATCAACGGAATGCCGGATACCCAATCGGGCGGCGCAGGAATATTCCAACCCGGAATCGACCGCAGCCATCGTGTTATCGCGTCCATGTTGCCGATGAGCGCTTGAACGGCAAGCAGCATCGGCACGACGAAGATCAGCAGCATCGCCCCGGTCATCGCAACCACGGCGAACAATCGGCGCCGCAAAATCCCCTGTACCTTGAGCATCAAGGGCCAGGTAGCGACCACGATCATCGCGGCCCAGATTGCCGACAACAAAAACGGACGCAATATCCAGAATGACGCGCCAATCAGCAACGCGATCAGCAGCACCGACAGCACCGTACGGGTGAGCTCTCCTCGCACAACAGTGGTCATTCCTTCGTTCATGATGCCAACGCGGACCGGCAGTGCAGCGGATGTCGCGATATCAAAGGGAGTCGCCCGAATCTAGCGCCGTCGCTTTTGCGCTTTTCGATATCGACGCAGCGATTGCGTCGAAACCGCCGCCGAGCGCGAGATAAAGATTGACGCGCTGCACACGGCGGTCGGCTTCGACGTGCGTCTGCGCGCTGCGCGCCGAATAGAGCGCCAATTGCTGTTGATTGACTGCGCGCAAATCACCGGAACCGACGCGATAACGAATTTGCGCGAGCTCGAGGGCGCGCTCGTTGCCCGTGATCGCGCTGCCCAAAATATTGGCGCGTTCGTCGAGCGCGAAGCCGGCGGACAGCGTGTTTTCCACTTCGCCGAAAGCGCGAAGTGCGATGCGCCCGTAATCTGCAACAGCTTGCTCTTGCTCGCCGGTACGGATGTCGACTTGCGCCTGCAGTGCACCCCCCAGGAAAATCGGAGCCAGAAGACTCGCGCCAAAACTGACGACCGGATTGTTGCGATCTTGCAGCACGAACAGATCGCTCGATATGCTGGTCAAGCTCGCCGTCAGCGAGATGCGCGGCAAACGCGCGGCCTTCGCCTCCTCGACACCGTAGAACAAGGCGGCGACGCGCCTCTCGGCGGCGATCACATCGGGACGCCGTTCGAGCAGCTCCGAGGGCAAGCCGACCGGCACGGGCGGCGGCATCGCGGCGAACTGCGCCGGCGTTGCGACCGCGGCGGCAGGGTATCGGCCGATCAATGTCTCCAGCGCACGCAGCGCCTGAGAGCGCGCGAGCTCGAGTTGCGCGATGATGTCGCGATACGTGTCGAGGCTCGCGAGACCGAGCGCAACATCGTACTCGTCGCCCTTGCCGACGCGCAGCCGGTCGCGCGCGAAACCAACCAAACGCTCCGAGGACAGCAGCGTGTCTTTGGCGATCGCCAGCTGCAGCTGCGCTTCGGTGGCGAGGAAATACGCCCTGGCCGTCTGCGCGGCGATCGACTGGCGTGCGAACTCGGCATCGAGCGCGGCGGCATCGTAATTCAGCTGTGCGCCGCGCTGGAGCGAGCGCACGCGGCCCCACAGATCAAGTTCCCAGGTCGCCGTCACGGCGCCGCCCTGCAGGCCGGAGGAATCGCCGCTCATCTTGCCGCCGCCGCGAGCCAGCGCGTTGACCTGCGGATACAACGTCGCGCCGCTCAGTCGAACATAGCCTGCTGCGATCTCGACGCGGGCGGCAGCGACACGTAGATCGCTGTTGTATTCGATTGCCTCGCGCACCAATGCGTCAAGCACGGGATCGTTGAATGAAGCAAGCCAGTTGTCGGTCACCGCCGCGGCCGCGCCGCCTTGCGCGGTCCATTGCGCCGGCGCGTTCGCGTGAGGCAGCGCTTGACTGCGCAGCTCGTCTGCCGGTGGCGGCTGATTGAGTGCGCAGCCGGCGAACGCAAGCGCTGCGAACACGACGATGCTTTCGATCCGGCGCATGCGTCAGTGCAATTTGAGGATCAGATAGTTCATGTACGACCCGACGCGGAGGATCACCTTGCGAATGATGTGCAGGAATTCGAGGTGCTGCGTATAGATTGCCGCGTTGCCGACGCTGCCGGCGGCAAGGAACAATTCGCGATCGCGGTCGGCGATGTTGAACTTCACCGCGAACTGACCGGGTGGCAGATTCGCGAGCGTCGACATTGGAATCGTTCCGCTCGGCGTCAGTTGTCCCTGACCCATCGCCCACACGACCGAATCGACGGTGCCTTTGATGATTCGGCCGGGATACGTCTCGAGCGCGAATTCCGCCTCGTCGCCGGCCTGCACGCGCGTCAACTCGTTCTGCGCATAGAAAGCGATCACTTGCCCCGTGGCTTCGATGAGCGACATGACCGGATTGATGGGCAGCCCGGCGACGAATCCGCCGGGACGCAGCTGCAGATTGATCACATAGCAATCGCAAGGTGAGCGCGTCACGGTTTCGGCGAGATTCCATTTCGCGGTTTCGAGCTGTGCCCGAATTTGCGCCACCTGCGCAAATTGACCTTCGACCTGCGCGCTGAGCTTCTGACCGACTTGTTGCGCGGACGCGATCGATCCGGTCTCCACGGCGCGAGCCTGCGCTATTTGGCTATTCGCTGCGGCAAGCTGGTTTTGCGCCTCCGCGACGTTTGTTTCGGCCTGCTCGAGATCGAAGCGATTTCCCGCGCCGGTCGCGACGAGCTCGCGGTTCTGCGCGACGCGTTTGCGCGCGAGCTCGAGCTTCGCATTGACTTCCGCGATCTTCGACGTCGCTTCGGCGATCGCAGCCCGCGCTTCCAAGGTCTTGGCGTTTGCGCCTTTTTGCGATTCGAGAAGCTCACGTTGCCCAGCCTGCGCCGTCGCGAGCTGCGCCGACAGGCTGTTGACTTCGAGTTGATAGGGCGTCGGATCGATGCGAAACAGCACGTCGCCGTTCTTGACGAGCCGATTGCCTTCCTCGACCCCCACCTCCAGCACGCGACCGCGCACCTGCGAAACGATCGGAACGGTGTACCGGAAGACACGCAGTTTCGAGGAGGAAGGTGCCACGACGTTGAGGGTGAGGATCAAGACCGTCATCGCCACGATGGGGATCACGGCGACGATCACCTGCGACGTGATGGTCCACGGCAGCCATTTGAGCTTGATGAAGATCAGCCAGACGAAAAACGCATAGATTCCAAGGAGCAGCGCTTCCATCAGGCGGTCCTCTCCGCCGCCGGGCGTGCTTCGGGCGTTTGTGCGTGCAACGTATCGAGCTCGTCACGCAATTGCCGCAAACTCGGCGGTAATGTGCCTTTCGCCGCCATCGAATCCAGTTCCTCGCGCAGATGATCGATCTCATGCGTGAGAAGCTCGCCGGCCCTGGCTCGAGCGGTCGTCTCGACGAAGAAATCCTCGTGCTTGTCGGTGCCGTACGCCGCCTTGTAGGCGACCGGACGCGTATAGGCCCACAGCCAAGCAATGGGCCACAGCAAGCCGCCGAATACCAAGGATAGAAGGCACAGCGTCGTGATCGCGGCCTTCTGCGGATGATGGCGTTTCTCGGCGACTTTCTCGGGAAGAATGTGGACCAGCCAGAAAAGGACGATTACGGCGATCGGGACGAAAATCAGAATGACGATTGCCAGCCAGTCGGCGGCGGTGTCGAGGGTGTCGCCGGAAAGAAACGATGCGAATGCGGCCGGTGCGACGCCGAGCGCAAGTGCGATCAGGCTCGCCGTGCGCCACCCATAACACGCGATTTTGCTCATAGGTCGCTTTCCAGTGCCTCCACCGGCATGATGCTACCGAGTCTCGAGCCGGGTGACTTTGCACTTCTCGACAATCGGGCGCGTATGATCGCACCGGCGAGCACTTTTGTGACGAGCGTGCAGGGAGCGCGATGGCGGAAGCAGGCAAAGCGGTCCGGCAGCGGCTGCTCGATCCGGTCGACCGGGTATCGGAAATCCTGTTCGGTCTCATCATGGCGATCACGATCGTCGGCTCGCTGTCCGTTGCGACGGCAGGCCAAAACGACGTGCGCACCGTGATGAAAGCGGCGCTCGGTTGCAATCTCGCATGGGGACTCGTCGATGCCGTCATGTACCTCGTGCGCACGCTCACTGAGCGAACGCGAAACCGAATTCTGAGCGGCCGGATTGCGGGCATCGACGCACGCGGCGCGCAGGCGCTGATCGCTTCGACATTACCCGCGCACGTCGCCGCGATCACGGGGACCGACGAGCTCGAAGCGATGCGTCGCCGACTGCTCGAGCGTTCAACGCCGCGCGGCACGCCGCTGCGATTCGACGACTACCTGGCCGCATTCGGCATATTTCTGCTGGTCGTCATCGCGACATTTCCCGTCGTGTTGCCGTTCTGGCTCATCCCGGATGTCTCATTGGCATATAAAACGTCGCAGTGGGTCTCTCTCGCGATGTTATTCATCGCGGGATTGGCGCTCGGCAAGTACGCAGGCCACCGGCATCCGCTGCGGATCGCGCTGGCGATGAGCCTGCTCGGTGTGTTGCTCATCGCGGCTGTGAAGGCACTCGGCGGATGAGGCGCCTCGCGCGATCAGGCGACATCGCGCTTCGTTCCCTGCTCGTGTTTCTCGCGGCGGTGGCCACGGAGGCGCGAGCGGAAGCAACGCCCGAAACTTCTGCGACGGTAACCGGTTATTACTATGTGATGCGCGATCAGCCGGACTTCGGCGTCGGCGTGGCATCGTTCAACCGCGGCCCACTGCATCTCGAAGCGCGCTACAACTACGAAGCGCACAACGCCACGTCGCTGTTCGCCGGCTGGCGGTTCTCCGGCGGCGAAGCGGTGACTTTCGAAGCGACTCCCATCGTCGGAACGCTGTTCGGCTCGACGCGGGCATTCGTGCCTGGACTGGAAGCGAGCGTCGCCTATCGCGCGTTCGATGCCTACGTCGAGGCGGAATACGTGCGGAATCGTGACGATAGCAGCGCCAGCTATTATTACGCATGGACGGAGCTCGGCTGGAGCCCGGCGCAGTGGCTGCGCATCGGCCTGGTGGCACAGCATACGAAAACCGTCGACACCGGACGCGACCTTCAGCGCGGCGCGTTCGTGCAATTGATATGGGGCAAAGCGACATTCTCGCTTTATGGTTTCAATCCGGATTCAGCCCGTCGATATGCGATCGTATCGCTGGGCGCCGAGTTCTAGCGACGGAGTACCCATCGTCGTGAGCGAAGACATTGCGGCCGGGACGGTCAACGACGAAAGGACGCGAGGCTGGCGTGCTTTGTTTCCGCCCGCAACCTGGCTGCCGCGCTATCAGCCGTCGTGGCTGCGCCGCGACGTCGTCGCAGGTGTCACGCTGGCCGCCTATGCAATCCCCGTCTCCCTTGCCTATGCATCGCTTGCCGGGCTGCCTCCGCAATATGGGATCTATTGTTATCTGGTGGCCGGCATCGCGTATGCGCTCTTCGGCACGTCCCGACAGCTTGCGATCGGACCGACGTCCGCGATTTCGCTGTTGATAGGGACGACCGTCGCCGGCATGGCGGCAGGTGATTTGGGGCGCTTCGCGCAAATCGCTGCACTCACCGCATTGGTGATCGCGGCGATCAGCTTCATTGCCTGGGCGCTACGGCTCTCGTCGCTCGTCAACTTCATCAGCGAAACGATTCTTCTCGGCTTCAAAGCAGGCGCAGCGCTCACGATCGCGATGACGCAGTTGCCGAAACTTTTCGGCGTGCCGGGCGGAGGCGATCATTTCTTCGAGCGCATCGGCAAGTTGGTGATGCAGCTTCCCGACACGCGACCGGTCGTTCTCGTATTCGGACTCGTCGCGATTGCACTTTTGGTCGCCGGCGAAAAGCTCATTCCCGCACGGCCCGTCGCGCTCCTCGTCGTGATTGCATCGATCGTCGCGCTGTCCGTGACGCCGCTTTCGGAAGCGGGCTTCAAGACCGTCGGCGTGTTACCGGCAGGCTTGCCGGATTTCGCGTTGCCGTCGCTGCGACCCTCCGACGTCGACGGCGTCGTGCCGCTCGCGCTCGCCTGCTTTCTGCTCGCGTACATCGAGGGCGTGTCCGCGGCACGAGCGCTCGCGCAGAAAAACGGCTACGAGATCGACGCGCGCCAGGAGCTTTTCGCGCTTGGAGCGGCCAATCTTGCGACGGCACTGGGGCAGGGCTACCCGGTCGCAGGAGGCCTGTCGCAGTCGACCGTCAACGACAAGGGCGGCGCAAAAACGCCGCTGTCGCTTGTTTTCGCGTCGGTGACGATCGCGCTTTGCTTGATGTTTCTCACCGGACTCTTGCGCAATCTGCCCGATGTCATTCTGGCGGCGATCGTGCTGGTCGCCGTGAAGGGGCTGATCAACGTGCCGGAACTCCGTCGCGTGTGGTCGTTGAGCCGGATGGAATTCTGGATTGCCATGGTTGCGTTCGCAGGCGTGCTGCTGCTCGGCATTCTCAAAGGCGTTCTGTTGGCCGCGATCGTGTCGATCCTGCTGTTGATCCACCGCGCGGCACATCCGCACGTCGCACGTCTCGCGCGCATCCCGGGCACGCATCGATACTCCGACATCGAGCGCAATCCCGACAACGAAAGCGTTCCGGGTGTGTTGATCGTGCGCGTCGAATCAGGACTTCTCTATTTCAACGTCGCCCATATTCGCGACCAAATCGAGCGCCACATCGCCGCGGCGGCTAGAGACCTGCGACTGGTCGTCTGGGACCTGTCGACGTCACCCTACGTCGATATCGCCGGCGCGCGTTTGCTTCGCGACGTGCATGGCGCGCTGGCTGCGAGCGGCGCCATCCTGCGGCTCGTCGAGGCGCGCTCCTCGGTACGCGATCTGATCCGTAAGGAGATCGGGCCGAGCGTCGGCGAGGTCAGCCGGCGAATGTCGGTCGACGATGCCGTGACGACCGCATTGTCGGCGTCGTCTATTTAGCCGCCTGAACGTCGACCGCGAGCGCCTGCGTATACGTCGCCTCGACTTGATCGCCCTTGGCGACGAGCTTGAACTGCGCCGGATCGGGAATGCGCATCTCGACGGTCCGTTTCGGCCCGCGCAGTGTGATCGTCTGCTTCGATGGATTCACGTCGACGACGTCGGCGACGATGGTGATCTGGCGACCTGCGACGCCGCCGGGCTTCTGTCCGGGTTGCGCCCCCTTGACGCCGCCCTGGTCGCTGCGCGCGACCGTCATGCCGCCGCCCTTTTTCAATTCGAGCGTCAGCGCTTCGACGTACTGTGCCGTCACTTGATCGCCGACGCGCATGTGGTCGAAGTTCTTGACCTCGGGGCCGGCGGTGACGGTGATTTCGTTGCCTTGCGGCCCTTTCAAAGTCACATCGCGCGTCGCCTTGTCGATCGCGGTGATCGTTCCGGTGATCTTCACGGTTTCGGCGACGCCTGCC
>DASXPO010000168.1:0-6098 GCA_036493535.1 Casimicrobiaceae bacterium | reverse complement strand
CCGGTCCCGATTTATTTGCGCGAGTCGAGAGGGTTCGCCTTCGATCCGAACGAGCTGGAGTCCAAGATCACGCCGAAGACGCGCCTTCTGATCCTCAACTCGCCGCAGAACCCGACGGGCGGCGTTTTGAACGCGGAAGCGCTCGACGCCATCGCCGAAATCCTGTTGCGTCATCCGCAAGTCTGGGTGTTCGCCGACGAAATTTATTCGCGGCTGGTGTACGACGGCAGGTTCGATTCGCTCGCGACGCGTGCCGGATTACTCGAGCGCACGGTCATCAGCGACGGCGCGTCGAAGACGTGGGCGATGACCGGATGGCGGATCGGCTACGCGGCGAACCGCACGCTCGCGCCGGTCTTCACGCGATGGATCACCAACACGGAATCCTGCGCGTCGCAGATCTCGCAATGGGCGGCCGTTGCCGCGATCACTGGGCCGCAAGAGATCGCCGACACGATGCGGCAACGGTTTCTCGAACGGCGCGATTTCATCGTCGCATTGCTGAACGAAGCCCCGGGCATCGAATGCGCGACGCCGGGCGGGGCGTTCTACGCGTGGCCGAATGTCACCGAGGCTTGCCGGATGACCGGTTCAGCGGACTCGGAGGCGTTTCGCAAGCGCTTGCTGCACGAAGCAGGCGTCGCCGTGCTCGCCGATATTCACTTCGGTCGCCGCGTCCCCGGCGAAGGGCAGCACGTGCGTTTTTCCTATGCGGCGTCCAAGGATGCAATCGAAAAGGGCGTCACACGTGTAGCGGACTTCATCCGCCGGAACATTGTGTAGGCTTCCAGGGAAACCATGAGCGCAGCGGTTGACGACAATCGCGCGGCCCGCGATGCAGTGCTTGCCCGCGTGCGCAAGGCGCTTGCGAAAGAGGGCCCCGATTCGCAAGGGAAGGCGGATGCCGCCTCCTACATCGCCGCGCATCAGCAGGGTCCGCGCCCCGCGATGCCCGCCGATCTCCGCGCACGTTTCATGACTCGGGCGACGGACATGTCGAGCACGGCCGATTCGGTCGTCGCGCTCGCGGATGTCCCGCACGCAATCTCACGTTATCTCGACACGCCGTCAACCGCTGATGGCGAGCGCCTGCGTTCCGGCGTCTGCTGGCCGGAATTCGCCAATCTCGATTGGAGTGGGGCGGGGCTTTCGATCGAAGCGCGTCCGACGGTTGGGTTCGATCGCCTCGCAATCACCGGCTGCTTTTGCGCGATCGCAGAAACCGGGACGATTCTGATCACGTCGAGCGCAGCGACGCCCACCGCCAGCGCGCTGTTGCCGGACACGCATATCGCCATCGTGCAGGCCGGGCGGATCGTTTCAGGCATGGAAGAAGCGTTTGCGATGGTCCGCGGCGAGCTCGGCGCGATGCCGCGCGCGCTCAATTTCATCTCGGGACCTTCGCGCACCGGCGACATCGAGCAGACGATCGTGCTCGGCGCACACGGACCGTTCCGGGTGCACCTGCTGGTGGTCGGTTGACCTGAGAGACCGCGGCGAGCTCGACCGCCGAGCTCAATCGCCGAATTGGTCGAGAATCGCTTGAATGCGCGTGCGGTCGGCGAGAAACGCGTCGACGCAGCGCGGATCGAAATGGCGGCCGCGCTGGCTCTTCAGGAACTCGATGCCTTCCTCGAGCGGCCACGCCTTCTTGTACGGGCGCTCGGAGACGAGCGCATCGAAGACGTCCGCGACCGCGACGACGCGCGCAACGAGGGGAATATCTTCGGCATGCAGGCCGTTCGGGTAGCCTGAGCCGTCGTATTTTTCGTGATGGCCGAGCGCAATGATCGCGCCCATCGATAAATATTTCGACGGGCTGCCTTTGAGAATGTCGTAGCCGATCCGCGGATGCGTCCGCATCAGTTCTTGCTCTTCACGCGTGAGCGGGCCGTCCTTCAGCAGCACGGAATCGGGAATGCCGATCTTGCCGATGTCGTGCATCGGCGCTGCGACTTCCAGCACGTGGACGGTTTCGGCGCCCAATCCAAGATGCTGACCGATCAACGCGGAGTACTTCGCCATCCGCATCAGATGGTTGCCGGTCGTCTTGTCGCGAAACTCGCCGGCCTTGGCGAGCTTCGAAAGCGTCTCGAGCTCGCGCTCGTGGATCTCCGCAACCGACTTGTCGACTTGGTATTGCAGCACGCGCGCCTGATCGGACAGCACGATCTTGTGGCGGCGCAGCTCGAGCAGATTCGCGCAGCGGGCGCGCGTTTCGTGGTCATCGAGCGGTTTGATCAGAAAGTCGGTCGCTCCGGCCTCCAACGCGTCGTAGCGGATCTTGCGGTCGTCGACGACGGTGATCACGACGATCGGGACGTCGACGCAGTGAGGTAGCGCGCGCAGCTGCTTGACGAGCTCGATGCCGTCGAATTCCGGCAGCTTGTAATCGGTGAGCACGATATCGACGCGGTTGTTACGCGCGAACTCGAGCGCGCGCGACGGCGTATCGAACAGCTCGAGGTTCAGCTTGCCGTCGATTTGACGAACGATTTCGGCGAGCAGCAACCGACTCGAAAAGAGATCGTCGACGATCAGAACGGTGTTGCGCTGCGCCCGCGCGAAGGCAAGCTCGGACACAACTCCCGAGACAGCTGGACGAAGCTGGGCAGCAGACATTTGACTTCCCCCTGAAGCATGCGGCAGAACTTGCCAGCCTGGTAAGCAAGTTCGGTGCCGCGTACCCGAATGCTGGATTCGATTCGTTGTAGCGAACAGATTAGCACACCGCATTCACGGTCAACACGCCGGGGCGTCCCGCTCCAAACGGGGACGACAAGGGCCTACGCCCATTGTCGGGGCTGCTCCTACAGAGAATTTGCGAGCAGTCCTTGCCTTCGAGAGGGTCGACCTGCCCGCGTGGGGCATATTCGGCGTGTTGCGCGAAGGCGACGAAGGGGGCCATTCGGCCGTCATCCGGGCGTCACACCGGTCGTTGGTTTGGGGTAAAGTCGCGTCCATGTCGATCTACGGTCGCCGCAAAGGATTGATGGACTTCGAGCAATACCAGCGGACGGCGAACGCGCGCGAAACGGATTCGCCGGGCCCCGGTGGACGCGGGCTGGCGGTGGAGACGGAGGACGACTGGGTGCAGGTCAGGCGATCGCACCCCGCGGACTACCTGCTTCCGATCGGCGAACGGTGGCTCCGGGGCTTGCCCGCTGAAGTCTTGCCGGCTGACCTGATCCTGAATTTTCCCCGGATCGTGAATCTGATCGCGATGCAGTGGGATGATCGCGGCGCGTGTGCGGCCTATTTCGAAGAGCTCCTGACGGACCGACGTGGCGGACGGCGCGGTTTCCCCCAAAATATCGAGCGTGATCTCTCGCGCTTGCGTAATTACTGGTATAGCCGCGCCACGCCGACTGTCGGCTAAGGCGGCGATCTTCGCGCCGGCTCACCCTCCGGCTCGGCCCGCACTGCTGTTCGCCCCGGCCCGCGCGGGCGCGATCCGCGCACGATGAACACGACGCCTTTGCAGGACGCGCCGCAACCGCTTGCGGGCCTGCGTGTCGTCGAGTTCACGCACATGGTGATGGGCCCGACCTGCGGCATGGTCCTGGCCGATCTCGGCGCGGAGGTGATCAAAGTCGAGCCGATCGATGGCGATAACACGCGCCGCTTGCTTGGCGCGGGCGCGGGGTTCTTCCCGATGTTCAATCGCAACAAGAAAAGCATCGCAATCAACCTGCGCAGTCCAGAAGGCCTCGATGTTGCGCGAAGGCTCTGCGCGAGCGCCGATGTCGTGAGCGAGAATTTCCGTCCCGGCACGATGGCCAAATACGGGCTCGATTACGCCGCGCTCTCCAAGCAGGATCCGCGACTCATCTACGTCAGCCTCAAAGGCTTTCTCCCGGGACCTTATGAGCATCGCACGGCGCTCGACGAAGTCGTGCAGATGATGGGCGGGCTCGCGTACATGACCGGCCGTCCGGGGGATCCGCTGCGCGCCGGGACGAGCATCAACGACATCATGGGTGGAATGTTCGGCGCGATCGGCACGCTCGGCGCGCTGCTTCAGCGCGGAATCACCGGCCAGGGAATGGAAGTGCAGTCGGCGCTTTTCGAGAACAACGTCTTTCTCGTCGGTCAGCACATGCTGCAATATGCGATGACCGGCAAGCATCCGGCGCCGATGCCGGTGCGCGACATGCCGTGGGCGATCTATGATGTATTCACGGTGAAAGACGGCGAGCAGATATTCCTGGCGGCCGTCAGCGACGCGCAATGGCAAACGTTTTGCGATGTGCTGGACTTCGCCGACCTGAAGGCCGACCCGTCGCTTGGGACGAACAACCAGCGTGTACAAGCGCGTGGGCGATTGATCGCGCAATTGCGCGAACGTCTTTCGTCGCGACCCGCCGACGAGCTCGCCGCGATCTTTGAGCGAGCAGGCCTTCCGTTCGCGCCGATCCGCAGGCCGGAGGACCTCTTTGACGACGTCCATCTCAATGCGACCGGTGACTTGGCGGACATCGAGTTGCCGGATGGCGATCGGGCGGGCGAGACCGTGCGCACCGCGCTGTTCCCCATCACGATGGCGGGACGGCGCCTCGGCGTTCGACTCCATCCGCCGAAAATGGGCGAACATACGCGTGCGCTGTTGGCCGGCATCGGCTTTGATGCCGCCGAAATCGATCGACTGTATGCGCAGCGCGTGATCGCATGACCGACTCGAGAGGAATGATCGTGCAAAGACGCGTCTTCGACCGACCGCAGTCCGGAGCAAAGGCAGGTCACGGCCTGTTGCGCGTCGGGTTGTCCGTCATTGCCGCGGTCGCCCTGTTAACCACGGCGCACGGCCAGAGCGACAAGCCGATCAAGTTCATTCTGCCCGTCGCGACAGCTTCGGGCGTCGACACGATCACCCGCTCGGCGCAAGCCGCACTTTCCAAAACACTGGGCGCGCCGGTCGTCATCGAAAATCAGCCGGGCGCCGGCGGCATCGTCGGCACACAAACGCTCGTCAAAGCCGCGCCGGACGGCACGACGCTCTCGATCGTGTCGAACAACCATGTCATCTATCCGAGCGTGTACAAATCCGTGCCGTTCGATCCGGTTGCCGACATCACGCCGATCGCAATCATCGGTTCGACACCGATCGTGCTGGTCGTCAATCCGAAGGTGCCGGCGAAGAACGCGCAGGAATTGATCGCGCTGCTCAAATCGAAGCCCGATGAGCTCAACTACGCATCGTCGGGCAACGGCACGATCCTCCATCTCGCCGCCGCGATGTTCCTCGACCAGGCGGGTGTGAAGGCGAAGCACATTCCGTATAAGGGTGTCGGACCGATGATCACCGATCTGCTCGGCGGACAGGTCGAATTCGGCACGCTGTCACTGCCGTCCGTTCAGCAGCACATCAAAAGCGGCGCGTTACGCGCGATCGGAGTGGCCGCACCCGCGCGCGTTGCGGCGGCACCCGACATTGCGACGTTCGTCGAGCAGGGAATGCCGAACTACCTCGTGGAAGGTTGGTTCGCGGTGATCGGCCCGGCAAAAATGCCCGCGCCGCTCGTGAACAAGATCAATGCCGCCGTCAAAGATGCGTTTGCGTCGCCTGAAGTGAAGGACGCGATGGCGAAGCAGGGAAATACGATCGATGTCAGCACGCCGGAGCACGCGGCAAAGTTTTTCCCGAGCGAGCTCGCGAAGTACGCGACCCTCGTCAAGAAGGCCGGCGTCGAGTTGCAATAGCAAACGCGACCGAACGTTACCCTTACGATGCAGCAGATTCATCGCGTGGCCGCCGGCGATGTGCCCGTCCGAAGCGAGACCTTCGATCCGGAAGCCTATATTCCCGGGGACCGCCGGCGCGCTCTCGCGCGAGGTGTGCGGATGCCGGATCGCGTGCGCGGCGCGGCGCTGTTCGCTGACATCTCGGGCTTTACGCCGCTCACGGAAGCTCTCGCGCAGGAGCTCGGATCGCAACGCGGCGCCGAAGAGCTCACGCTGCACCTCAATCGCGTCTTTCACGCTTTGATCTCGGAGCTCGATCGTTTCGGCGGTCACGTCATCTATTTCAGCGGCGACGCGATCACGGGCTGGGTCGACGATGACGACGGCGCGCGTGCCACGTCCTGCGCGCTCGCGAT
>DASXPO010000167.1:0-10136 GCA_036493535.1 Casimicrobiaceae bacterium | reverse complement strand
GATGTACGCGCCGGGCTCGACCGTCAGCACCATGCCGGCCGTCAGTTTTTGCGATTCACCCTTCACTTGATAGAGCCCCGCATCGTGCACGTCCATGCCGAGCCAGTGTCCGGCGCGATGCATGTAGAACTGCTTGTACGTCCCGTTTTCGAGCACGCCGTCGAGTGTGCCTTTGCACAGCCCGAGATCGATGAACCCTTGTGCCAGCACGCGTTCCGCAACCGTGTGATATCCGTGAAATTCCGCGCCCGGCTCGACGGCGTCGATGCACGCGAGCTGTGAGGCGAGCACGAGCTCGTAGATGTCCTTTTGCGGGCCGGTGAATCGACCGTTCACCGGAAATGTCCGCGTGATGTCGGATGCGTATCCCTTGAATTCGCAGCCGGCGTCGATCAGCAGTAAATCGCCGTCGGCCATCTGCCGATTGTTGTCGCGATAGTGCAGCACGCAGGCGTTCGGACCCGACCCCACGATGGGAGAATAGGCGAGCGCCTGCGCGCCTTCGCGCAAGAACTCGTGCAGGAGCTCCGCCTCGACTTGATACTCGAACCATCCGGGACGGGTCACCGCCATCGCGCGCCGATGCGCCGCGGCGGAAATCGAGGCAGCGCGACGCATCAGCTCGAGCTCGTGCGGATCCTTGACGAGCCGCATCGAGTCGAGCGCGGCGCGGACGTCGACCACTTCGTCGGGCGCCGAAACGCCGGTGCGGACTCGCGCGCGCACTTCGTTCAAGAGATCGGTGACCTGCCGGTCCCAATCGTTGAACAGGCCGAGCGGCGTGAACAATGCCGGCCGATCCGCCGCAATCTCGGGCAACTTCGCTTTCAATTCACTGATCGAATGCGCTTCGTCGAAGTCGAAGATTTCCTTCGCCGCATCCGGTCCGTAGCGAAAGCCGTCCCAGATCTCGCGGTCTTCGTTCTTGTCGCGACAGAAGAGCACGTGGCGATCGCCGTCCGGACCCGCTACCAGCGCGACGACGGCTTCCGGCTCGGGAAATCCCGACAAATAGTAGAAGTAGCTATCGTGGCGAAACGGAAAGAGCGAGTCGCGATTGCGCGCGACTTCGGGCGCGGTCGGCACGAGCGCCAGGCCGCCGCCCGCGTGCTCGCGCATCTTTTTCAGCAGCGCTTCGCGACGGGTTCGATAAACATGATGGGCGTGATTCATAAGGTGTTCCAAATCGATTTTGACCATTATATGTCGCAGGTCCAGCTAGGCTAAGATCGGCCATGCCGTCTTCGAGCGAAACGAAACGCGCGTTCGTCGCGCTCGCGGCAACCACCGCGCTACAGGTCTACGCATCGCTTGCGGCGACCGCGCCCTCGGTGCTTGCGCCCGAGATCGCGCAGGCCTTTGCGATCGCGCCCAAATGGATCGGCGTTTTCGTCGGATTGATTTACGCGGGGGCGATGCTGGCGAGCCTCGCCTCCGGCGGATTCATCGAGCGCTTCGGCGCAATCCGCGTCTCGCAAATCGGCGTGCTGCTGTGCGCACTCGGCACGCTCGCGATCGCGGTGGCGCCGCACACGGCCGTTGCGCTGCTGATTGTCGCGGCGCTGACGATCGGCGCCGGATACGGTCCCATCACGCCGGCATCGTCGCATGTGCTGATCAGGACCGCGGCGCCCTCGAAGCTCGCACTCACGTTTTCCATCAAGCAAACGGGCGTTCCTGCAGGCGCGGCGGTCGCCGGCGCTGTGCTGCCGGCCTTTGCTTTATTGATCGGTTGGCGTGAATCGCTCGCGGTTACCGCCGTGGTCGGCCTGCTCGTCGTCTTCACTGCACAACCCGCGCGTCCGGCGCTCGACGCGGATCGACGCCAAAGCGGCCGGACACTTTCGCCGGCCAGCGTCATGGCGCCCTTGCGTGTCGTTTGGCGGTCGAGAACGCTCGTCGAGCTGGCGCTCGTCTCGTTCGTCTATGCCGGCACGCAGGTGTGTCTGACGAGCTTCCTCGTCGTCTATTTGACCGAATCGCTCGGATGGTCGCTCGTCGGCGCAGGCTTTGCGCTGACGGCGGCAACGCTCGGGGGCGTCGTTGGCAGAATCGTGTGGGGCATGATCGCCGATCGCCTGTTGCGTCCGCGCAGCGTGCTGGGAATCATCGGCTTAGTGGCGGCACTTTGCGGCGCGGTTCTATCCGTCGCGTTACCAAGCTGGCCCTCGATCGCGCTCATCGTTCTCGCGGCATTTTTTGGCGCAACGGCGATTGGTTGGAACGGTGTGCAATTGTCGGAGGTCGCACGTCATGCGCCGGCTGGCGCGGCAGGCGCTGTCACCGGCGCGTCGGCGTTCATCACGTTCTCCGGTGTCGTCGCCGGTCCGCCGATCTTCGCGTTGCTGGCTGCTTCGACGGACGGTTATCGCGCCGGTTTCGCGGTGTTCGCGGTGCTGAGCGGTGTGAGTGGGCTCTTGCTGTTGCTGGCGCGCGGTAGCCGTCGAACCCGCGTTGGTATGTAAGTGCTTGCTCCTGGAATGAGCAAGACAATACGCCCTGGTAGGCGATGGCTCACAGCATAATTTGTTTTGTGGAAACGATTTCCACCATACGGTAAAATGGCTGAGCAACCCGGAATCGAGCGCGCTGCAGCAATACAGGCCGCGACGCCGCGCATAGAATCGACTGGAAACGCCGGAGGATAACGTCATGGAAATGCAGAAAGATGTCGACCCGCAAGAAACGCGGGAATGGCAGGAAGCGCTCTCGGCGGTCCTCGCCATCGAAGGTCCCGATCGCGCACATTTTTTGATCGAGCAATTGATCGACACGGCGCGGCGCTCGGGCGCCTACATGCCCTTTTCGGCGAATACCGCTTACATCAATACGATTCCGGTCGACAAGCAGGTCCGCATTCCCGGCGAGCAGTCGATCGAGCACAAGATCCGCGCGTACACGCGCTGGAACGCGATGGCGATGGTCGTGCGCGCGAACAAGCACACGAACGTTGGCGGTCACATCGCCAGCTTTGCGTCGGCTGCGACGCTGTACGACGTCGGCTTTAATCACTTCTGGCATGCGCCGTCCGAGACTCACGGCGGCGATCTCGTGTTCGTCCAAGGTCACTCGGTGACCGGCGTTTACGCGCGCGCATTCATGCTCGGACGCTTTACACCCGAACAGCTCGATCACTACCGTCAGGAAGTCGACGGCAAAGGCGTCTCGTCGTATCCGCATCCGTGGCTGATGCCTGATTTTTGGCAGTTCCCGACGGTTTCGATGGGTCTCGGTCCGCTGATGGCGATCTACCAGGCGCGCTTCATGAAGTACCTGCAGGACCGCGCGCACGTGAGCACGGCGGGCCGAAAGGTATGGTGCTTCTGCGGCGACGGCGAGATGGACGAGCCCGAATCGATGGGCGCCATCGGCATGGCGTCGCGCGAAAGTCTCGACAACCTGATCTTCGTCGTGAATTGCAATCTGCAGCGGCTCGACGGTCCGGTGCGCGGCAACGGCAAGATCATTCAGGAGCTCGAAAGCGACTTCCGGGGCGCCGGCTGGAACGTCATCAAGGTCGTCTGGGGAACGCGCTGGGACGCTCTGTTCGCGCGCGACAGGAAAGGCATCCTGATGCGCCGCATGATGGAGTGCGTCGACGGCGAGTATCAGACGTTCAAATCGAAGGACGGCGCGTACGTGCGCGAATATTTCTTCAACACGCCCGAGCTGAAGGAGCTCGTCGCCGACTGGAGCGACGCCGAAATCTGGCATCTCAATCGCGGTGGTCACGACCCGCACAAGATCTACGCCGCCTATCACGCCGCGGTGAACCACAAGGGACAACCGACAGTGATCCTCGCAAAGACGATCAAGGGCTACGGCATGGGCGAAGCCGGCGAGGCACAGAACATCACGCATCAGCAAAAGAAGATGCATGTCGAGCAGATCCGCAAGTTCCGCGATCGCTTCGACATCCCCGTGCCGGACGACAAACTCGAAGAAGTGCCGTTCATGAACTTTGCCGAAGGCTCGCGCGAGCTCGAATACATGCGCACGCGACGGATGGAGCTCGGCGGTTACTTGCCGTCACGGCGGCGCAAAGCCGATCCGCTCAAGATTCCGGAGCTGTCCACGTTCGACCGCCTGTTGAAGAGTACGGAGGAGCGCGAAATCTCGACGACGATGGCGTTCGTTCAGATGCTGCAAATCCTCATTCGCGACAAGAATGTCGGTCGTCACGTCGTGCCGATCGTTCCGGACGAATCGCGTACGTTCGGCATGGAAGGAATGTTTCGTCAGCTCGGCATCTGGAACCAGCAAGGCCAGTTGTATACGCCCGAGGACAAGGACCAGCTGATGTTCTACAAGGAGTCGAAGGACGGCCAGATCCTGCAGGAAGGCATCAACGAGGCCGGCGGCATGTGCGACTGGATGGCCGCTGCGACGTCGTATTCGACGCACGGCGTGGCGATGATCCCGTTTTATATTTTCTATTCGATGTTCGGATTTCAGCGGGTCGGCGATCTGGCCTGGGCGGCCGGCGACATGCGCTGTCGCGGATTCCTGCTCGGAGGAACCGCGGGGCGCACAACGTTGAACGGCGAGGGCCTGCAGCACGAGGACGGCCATTCACACATGTTCTCGGCCACTATTCCGAACTGCATCTCGTACGACCCGACATTCGCATACGAAGTCGCCATCATCATTCACGACGGCTTGAGGCGAATGTGCGTCGAGCAGCAGGACGTCTATTACTACCTGACGGTGATGAACGAGAACTACACTCACCCCGCAATGCCGGAAGGCGCCGCGCCGTCGATCGTCAAAGGCATGTATCTGTTCAGGGCGGGAGACAAGAAGGCGAAATCGCCGCGCGTGCAGTTGCTCGGTTCGGGCACGATCTTTCGCGAGGTGATCGAGGCAGCAGCGCTGCTGCGTAACGATTGGGGCGTCGAATCGGACTTGTGGAGTTGCCCGTCGTTCACCGAGCTCGCGCGCAACGGCTACGCGGTGACACGCCGGAACATGATCAGCCCGACGGGGAAACCCGAGGTGTCGCACGTCGACGCCTGCCTCAACGACACCGCAGGACCCGTCATCGCAGCGACCGACTACGTTCGAGCATTCGCCGATCAAATTCGCGCGTACGTTCCGCGCCGTTATGTCGTGCTCGGCACCGACGGTTTCGGTCGCTCCGACACGCGCGAGAAGCTCCGCTATTTCTTCGAGGTCGACCGCCACTGGGTGACCGTGGCGGCGCTCAAAGCGCTTGCCGACGAGGGAAAGATGCCCGCCGCGAAAGTCGGCGAGGCGATGACGAAGTACAAGCTCGACACAAAAAAGCCGGCGCCGTGGACAGTTTGAGCGCGCGCCGCGACGCGAGATAACAATGTGCACCGCAGGGCAGCCCAAGGTGCGAATTACGCTCCCTTTGGGGGCAGCGCAGCGGCTAAATTGGCAAATGGGGCCGCAAGCGTGGGGGTTCAAAAATGAGCACGATTGACGTCAAGGTTCCGGACATCGGCGACTTCAAGGACGTGCCGGTGATCGAAGTGTTCGTAAAGCCGGGCGACGCGGTGAAGCCCGACGATTCGCTGATCACACTCGAGTCGGACAAGGCGACGATGGACGTTCCGTCGCCTTCCGCGGGCGTCGTCAAGGATTTGAAGCTTCGCGTCGGCGACAAGGTGAGCGAAGGCGGCCTGATTCTCACGCTGGAGACGAACGGCGCGGCAGCGGCGCCGCAACCGTCGAGCGCCAAACCTGCAGCGGCCGCGGCCCCGACGCCGACTCCGACTCCGACTCCGACTCCTTCAAAAGGTGGCGCAACCCAAGAGGTCAAGGTTCCGGACATCGGCGATTTCAAAGACGTGCCGGTGATCGAAGTGTTCGTGAAAGCGGGCGACACGGTGAAAGTCGACGACCCGCTCGTAACGCTCGAGTCCGACAAGGCGACGATGGACGTTCCTTCGCCGTCTGAGGGCGTCGTCAAGGATGTGAAGCTCAAAGTCGGCGACAAGGTTAGTGAAGGCGGCGTCATTCTCGTGCTGGAAACACAAGCGCAAGGTGCCCCCGCGGCGGCGCCGGCGGCGCAAACGTCGCCTCGGCCCGCCGCCAAAGAAGCGCCTGCGGCTCCGCCATCGGCGCCACGCGAATCGGCATCGAAAGAGACAACCGCGCCGCCTGCACCGATCGCCGACGCGCAGGCATTCAAAGCGGCCCATGCATCGCCGTCGGTGCGCGTGTTCGCACGCGAGCTCGGCGTCGACCTTTCCAAAGTAAAAGGCACGGGTCCGAAGGGACGGATCCTGCACGAGGATGTGCAACAGTTCGTCAAACAAGCGCTCACCGCTCCCGCACCCGCACCGTCGGCGGGCATCGCCGCAGGCGGTGGGCTCAACCTGCTCGCGTGGCCGCAAGTCGACTTCACGAAATTCGGCGCCGTCGAGGCGAAGCTGCTCTCGCGAATCAAGAAAATTTCCGGCGCGAACCTGGCGCGCAATTGGGTAATGATTCCGCATGTCACGCAATTCGACGACGCGGACATCACCGATCTCGAGGCGTTCCGCGTCACGCTGAACAAGGAAAACGAAAAAACGGGAATCAAGGCCACGATGCTTGCGTTCCTGATCGCGGCGAGCGTCGCCGCGCTCAAGAAATTTCCGGATTTCAATTCATCGCTCGACGGCGACAATCTGATCTACAAGCATTACTTCAACGTCGGCTTCGCGGCGGATACGCCGAACGGGCTCGTCGTGCCGGTGATCAAGAACGCCGATCAGAAAGGCGTGTTGCAAATCGCGCAGGAGATGGGCGCGCTTTCAGCCAAAGCCCGCGAAGGCAAGCTCGGCCCCGCCGACATGCAAGGCGGCTGCTTCTCGATCTCGTCTCTCGGCGGCATCGGCGGAACGGCGTTCACGCCGATCATCAATGCGCCTGAAGTCGCGATTCTCGGCGTGTCGAAAAGCGCGACCAAACCGATGTGGGATGGCAAGGCATTCGCGCCGCGATTGATTCTGCCGCTGTCGCTTTCTTACGATCACCGCGTCATCGACGGCGCACAAGCCGCCCGATTCGTCACCTATCTGAGCCACGTCCTCGCGGACATGCGACGGGTAATCTTGTGAGAATCCCCACGGCGATCGCTGCGGTCGCGTTGATCGCTCTCTGTACCAGCGCCCGCGCCGCCGAGGAGCTCGTCACGCTCGCCGTCCGCGACGGGGTCACGGAATCGTATTTGCTCGTCTACGACAAGGCGTCGACGCCGAAGGCGGTGGCCGTGACGCTCATTGGCGGCAAAGGCGCGATCGATCTCTCGAAACGGGTGCATGACGGCGTTGCGCGCTTCGGCCCGGGCGCAAATTTCCTGATTCGCATTCGCGGCAATCTTGCCGGCAGCGACATCGCCGATGCGATCGTCGATGCGCCGTCGGATCGATTGCCGGACGGAATGACCGACGACTTCCGCAGCGGCGAACAACACGCAGCCGACGTACGCAAGATCGTCGCCGACCTGCACGCGCGCTTTCCGCAGGCGCGAATCTTTCTCATCGGCACGAGCCGCGGCACGATCTCGGTCGCGCATCTCGCCGTGGCGCTTGCCGATGTCGTGCACGGCGCGATTCTGTCGTCGACTGTAACCGTTGCCGACCGGATGGGACCGGGCTTGTCCGGATTCGATTTCTCGTCAGTGAAGATTCCGCTGCTTTGGGTCCATCATCGCGACGATGGATGCCGATCGAGTCCATACGGCGGCGCACAGAAAGCTGCCAACGGCGGCCCATTTATCAGTGTTAGCGGCGGCAATCCACCGCAATCCGGTCCCTGCGAGCCGCTCGCTCCGCATGGTTATTTCGGCCGCGAGGACGCCACCACGGAGGCACTCCGCAACTACCTGCTGGGACGCGAATTCGTGCGTGAAGTCGCATGAGCGCCGCGAGAGATCCGCAATGAGCTCGGTCGATATCAAGGTCCCCGACATCGGCGACTTCACGGACGTGCCGGTGATCGAAGTGTTCGTGAAGCCCGGCGATAGCGTGAAGATCGAGGATCCGCTCGTCACGCTGGAATCGGACAAGGCGACGATGGACGTGCCCTCGCCTTCCGCGGGCGTGATCAAGGATCTCAAGTTGAAAGTCGGCGACAAGGTGAGCGAAGGCAGCATCATCGCGACGCTCGAAACCGAAGCTGCGCCGACGGCCACGAAATCCGCGGCGACCGCCGCCGCCGCGCCGCCGAAGACTGCACCAGCCCCGACACCGGCAAAGCCGGCGCAAGCACCGAAGCCCGGCCCTGCATTCGGCGGCAAGGCGGACATCGCATGCGACATGCTCGTCATCGGCGCGGGACCCGGCGGCTACAGCGCCGCATTCCGGAGCGCCGACCTCGGGATGAAAACCATTCTGGTCGAGCGCTATCCGACACTTGGCGGCGTGTGTCTCAACGTCGGCTGCATCCCTTCCAAAGCGCTGCTGCATATTGCGGCCGTGATGGATGAAGCCAAAGCGTTCTCCGAACACGGCGTGATCTATGGGCCACCGCAGATCGATCTCGCGAAGTTGCTCGCATGGAAGAACAAGGTGGTCGGGAAATTGACCGGCGGTCTCGCGGGGATGGCCAAAGCGCGCAAGGTCGAAGTCATCCGTGGCGTCGGAACGTTTCTCGACGCGAATCGCCTCGAAGTGACGGCGACCGAAGGTTCGTCGCGCGCGACGACCTCCGCGAAGAGAATCGTCCGGTTCGAGAAAGCGATCATCGCGGCCGGTTCGGAGTCGATCTGGCTGCCGTTTGCGCCGAACGATCCGCGCGTCGTCGATTCGACCGGCGCGCTCGAGCTCCGCGCGCTACCGAAACGGATGCTCGTGGTGGGCGGCGGGATCATCGGCCTCGAAATGGGCACCGTTTACTCGACGCTCGGCGCGCGTCTCGACGTCGTCGAAATGCTCGATGGGCTGATGCTCGGCGCGGATCGCGATCTCGTTCGGGTCTGGGAGAAAGTGAACAAGCCGCGTTTCGACCGCATCATGCTGAAGACCAGAACGACGGCGATCGAAGCGAAAAAGGATGCACTTTACGTAACGTTCGAAGGCGAGCAAGCGCCCAAAGGGGCGCAACCTTACGATCTCGTTTTGTTATCGGTCGGGCGCCGGCCCAACGGAAAAGCGATCGGCGCCGACAAAGCGGGCGTTGCCGTCGACGAGCGCGGCTTCATCGGCGTCGATACGCAAATGCGCACGAACGTTGCGCATATTCATGCGATCGGCGATATCGCCGGGCAGCCGATGCTCGCGCACAAGGCGGTCCACGAAGCGCATGTCGCGGCCGAAGCGGCCGCCGGACAGAAATCCTATTTCGATGCTCGCGCGATTCCTTCGGTCGCGTATACCGATCCCGAAATCGCATGGGTCGGCGTCACCGAAGAAGATGCAAAAGCCAAAGGCATCAAGGTGCTAAAGGCGACGTTCCCATGGGCCGCGTCGGGACGCGCAATCGCCAATGGCCGCGACGAGGGATTCACGAAATTGTTGTTCGACGAAACGACGCATCGTGTCGTCGGGGGCGGCATCGTCGGAACAGATGCCGGCAATCTTATCAGCGAGATCGTGCTGGCGGTCGAGATGGGCGCCGACGCCATCGACGTCGGACGGACGATCCATCCGCATCCGACGCTGTCCGAATCGGTCGGCTTCGCTGCCGAAGTTTTCGAGGGCATATGCACCGATCTGCCGCCACAGCGAAAAAAGTGAGCTCCGCCCGATGACCCAGGATGCGCAGAAGCGAGCCGTTGCTCATGAAGCGCTGAAGCACGTCGTGGCCGATGCATGGCTTGGCGTCGGGTCGGGTTCGACTTCGAACTATTTCATCGATACGCTCGCTTCCGTCAAACATCGAATCAAGGGCGCAGTCGCGAGCTCGGTCAAGACGGCCGATCGCCTCAAAGCGCACGGCATCGACGTCGAGGATTTGAACAATGTCGATTACATACCGGTTTATGTCGACGGCGCCGACGAAGTGACCGAACACGGCGCGATGATCAAGGGCGGCGGCGGCGCGCTCACGCGGGAGAAGATCGTCGCGGCGGTCGCCCGGAAATTCATCTGCATCGTCGATCAATCGAAGCTCGTCGACGTGCTCGGCAATTTTCCGCTTCCGGTCGAAGTCATCCCGCTCGCGCGAAGCTACGTCGCGCGGGA
>DASXPO010000166.1:0-3393 GCA_036493535.1 Casimicrobiaceae bacterium | reverse complement strand
CAGAAACGCACACAGCACGATCGCCGCCAACGTTCCACTGTGGATTTTCCTCACGATTCGCTCCTTTCCTGATCGCGACGTCCCCCGGACCGGGAGCGCCGGCGTATCGAATGGACCGAGGTTTTTCGCGCGCGTTCCGCCCTCGGCCGAAGCGGCAAAATGTTCGCGCCGGTTTCGCGGTAATTTTTACTCGGCCTTCGTTTGCGCGCGACGCGATTCACTGGCGCGGCGGGCGTCAGGCGCGCAGAGAAAGGATGCCTAAACCTGCTTGTAAAGGGGACCCAGTACTTAAGCCAAACGCCGACCGTTCTTTGCTATGTAGACGCACGTCGATCATCGGGGACGCCGCAGACAGCGCGACCTAACAACATGTAAATGCGGAACAAAACAAATCGAGTCCGTGCATCGGGCGCTCGCGCATTCGGCGCTCGCATTTCCGGTATTGCATTTGCTAGTCGTTCGATACGGATTTCGCGATAAGGAGGAAACGGCATGACGACTCAAACGACCGATGATGTCGGCGCAATGAACCAATCCGCCGACCATGTCGAGCAGCGGGTCGAATCTGCTGTCGGCACGATGCAACAGCGGATCGTCGAATCGATTCAACCCGCGGCGGAACAGGCGCAATCGTTTGCCGAACGGCAAAAATCGTTGGGCGCCGCGCAACTGGGCGGCGTCGCTCGAGCCGTCCACAGCGCGGCTCGTGAATTCGAGACGCAGATGCCTTTGGTGGCGAAGTCGGTTCACGACGCGGCGCAGCGCCTCGAGGGGGCCGCGGACTCACTGCAGCGGCAAAGTCCCGGGGAGCTTCTCTCCGGTCTCAATCAATTCGCGCGCGATCGGCCCGGTCTCTTTTTCGGAGCGGCAATCGCCGCCGGCTTCGCCGCGTCGCGTTTCTTGAAAAGTACCGCCGGCCGTTCCGGCGGCGCATGACGAATCGAGGTATCTATGAATTCCCATTCCAACGGGCGCACTGTCGCCGATATCGTCCGTGATCTTGTAACGGAAACGACCGCGCTGTTGCGCAAGGAAACTCAGCTTGCCAGGGCGGAAATCGCCGAGAAGGCCGACCAGCTCTTTCGCGGCATCGGCTTCGTGGTCGCGGGGGCGGCGCTGGCAATTCCAGGTGTCGTGGTGTTGCTCGGCGCTGCCGTTGTTGCGATGATCGATGCCGGCGTCGACCGCGGCGTCGCGGCGCTCGCGGTTGGCGCTGCCGCATTGCTGATCGGCGTTCTGTTTGCCTGGATTGGCGCCCGCGCAATGAAGGCGGAGCGTCTCGTGCCGCATCGGACGATCGCTCACGTTCAGCGCGATGTTTCGTTAGCCAAAAACCAATTGAGGCCTCATCATGAAATCAAGCGCGCAGCTTGAGCAGGAAACGGAAGCGTCCCGTGAGCGCGTCAACGCCACGCTCGAGGAGCTTCGGGCGCGCGCGACTCCCGGTCAGCTGGTCGATCAATTGGTCGACTATGCCCGCGGCAGCGACGGCGGCGCGTTCTATGGCAATCTGAGGCGCCAAGTCGTCAACAATCCGCTTCCCGTCATCTTGCTGGGCGCGAGTCTCGCATGGATTGCATTCGCGCAGGCGAGGCCGGCGGCAAACCCTGACCGGACGCGATTGCCTAGACGCGACGAACGCAGGGCTGATCGTGCCATGGACAACGTTCATGAAACCGGCGCCCGTTTCCGGGATGCTGCGCAATCCGCGAGCGAGGCCGCCACTGACGCGGTCGACTCGTCGCGCGACGCCGCCGCCACGGTCGCGCAATCGACAAGGAACGCTGTCGACGCGGCTTCGCAAACGGCGAGCGACACACTGCAAAATATTCGCGAGCGCGCGTCCGATACTTATGATCGGGCGCTCGGGTCGACCCGGCGTGCGGCCGCATCGGTGGGAGACGCGATGACCGACGCACGACAAACGGCTGGTGACATGAGCCGCGGTTTCGTGGCCTTGTGCAAGGAGCAGCCGATTCTGATGGCAGGTGCAGGCGTTGCACTCGGCGCGACGCTCGGCGCGTTGCTTCCAACGAGCGACGCTGAAAATCGCGTTATGGGCGAGGCAAGCGACGATGTCAAGGTTCGCGCACGGCGCTTGGGCGATCGCGTGAAAGAAGGCGCCCAGACCGTTTATGATGAAGCAAAGGGCGCCGCAGCGAACGCCGTTCAACCCGATACGACATCTGCCCCGGTCGCGGCGGAGTTCGGGCACTCTTAGGGACGTTCACCCCACATCCGGAGTGGCGTCGTGACCGCACGCTCGAAGCGTCTACCGGCTTGGGCGCCGGCGATCACCGCCGGCCTGTTAGTCTCGGGTTTTGGCGCGCGTTCACCCCAGGAGGCGCCCCCGATGGAAGATGCCGGGGTACGCGGCCATGATCGGACGGCCGGTCGCAAAGAACCGCGCCGTCTGATGAGCGTCATTCGAACCGTCGCCAAGCGCATCGACCAGCAGCGCCTCATACTGGTCGCGGCGGGCGTCACGTTCTATTCGCTGCTCGCGCTGTTTCCCGGCATCGCCGCGATCGTCACGCTCTACGGCTTGGTCGCCGATCCCGTGACGATCGGCCAGCAGGTTGACAAGCTGGCCTTCCTTCTTCCGGGCGGCGCCATGGAAATCATCCATGACGAGATCGCGCGCATCACCGCGCAACCAAGGTCCACTCTCGGTTTGACATTGGCCGTGAGCCTGGCCTTTTCACTATGGAGCGCGAACGGCGGCATGAAGTCGCTACTCGAAGCGCTCGACGTCGTCTATGTCGAAAAGGAGACCCGGGGATTTTTCGGCGTCACCGCCGTGTCGTTGGCCTTCGTCCTCGGCGGCATCGTCTTCGTGATCATCGCGATTACGGGCGTTGTCGCCGTGCCGATCGCGCTTCACTATATCGGCATTCCGCCACTCGGCAAATCGATCATTTCGATCGCGCGCTGGCCGATTCTGTTCATCGTCGTGGCGATTGCGATCGCGTTCGTCTATCGCTTCGGTCCGGATCGAAAGATGCCGCGGTGGCGCTGGATCAGCTGGGGCAGCGCGACCGCGGCATTTGCCTGGATCGCGACGTCGCTCGCGTTTTCCTGGTACACCGAAAACTTCGGGAGCTACAACAAGACGTACGGGTCACTGGGCGCCGTGATCGGGTTCATGACATGGATCTGGCTTTCGACGATCGTGTTCTTGATCGGCGCGGAAATCGATTCCGTCCTGGAACAGCGAACCACGGGACGCGGACGTACCGGCGCTGATCAGCGTGCGGTATACGCGCGCAGCGTCGAAGCCGGCACTTCGAGCGAGTGACGATTCCATTGACCGAGGTCGGCCGCGGCCGCATAGGTCGCGTCCAAAAATGTGCGCAGCGTTTGCGGCGGATCGTCCGACCGGCGCAGGTCATC
>DASXPO010000165.1:0-10515 GCA_036493535.1 Casimicrobiaceae bacterium | reverse complement strand
GCGCTCATCACCGTGGTCGGCATGGGCCTCGGCGTTCTGCTGCATCGCTTTCGACTGATTCGCGCGGCGTGCGAGACCTGGGTCGCCGCATTCGCATCCGCTCCGATCGTGCTCATGTACCCGCTGTTTCTGGTGGTCTTCGGCCGCAGCGCAACGACGATCGTGATGATGGGATTCGTGGCAGCGTTGCCGCCGGTCATCCTCAAAACACTCGAGGGCCTGGCCGCGACACGGCCGGTACTCGTCGACGTCGGCCGGTCGTTCGGCGTCACGCCTTCGCAGATGTTCTGGAAAATCATGCTGCCCGCCGCGTTGCCGACGGTATTCGTCGGATTGCGGCTCGGCTTGATCTTCGCGATGATCAACATCGTCGGCGTCGAATTCCTGATCAACTTCGGCGGGCTCGGACAACTGATCAACGAGCTGGCCGAGCGCTACGACTTGCCCGGCACCTACGCCGCGATCGGATTCGTCGTCCTCGTGAGCGTGCTGTTCTTCTACGTGACCGAACGGATCGAGCGATGGCTGCGACCGGCATGAAACCCGCAGCAGATCACACAAGCCGCGTGAGCTTCGCCCGCGTTGCGCTCGTACGCGCCGCGATCATCGTCGTGCTGCTGATCGGCTGGGAAGCGCTGGCGCGATCCGGACTGTTGTTTCGCGACGTCGTTCCAACGTTGGGCGCAATTTCCCGCGCAGTTGCAACGCTCGTTTCTCGGCCTGTGTTCTACGTCAATCTCGGATGGACGGTCGGCGAAGTCGTGCTCGGCTTGTTCGCCGGCGGAATAGCAGGGTTGCTCGTCGGTCTGCTGCTCGGCGGCAACCGCTTTCTCGGCCACGCGTTCGAGCCGTATCTCTATTACCTGGGCCCGACGCCGAAGATCATCTTCTTTCCGGTGATGATCATGTGGTTCGGCGTCGGTCCGACGTCGAAGATGGCGCTGGGCGCTTTGTCGTGCTTTTTTCCGATCGCGCTGTCCACCGCCGCCGGCATGCGGCAAATCGATGCCGTTCTCGTTCGCGTCGGTCAAAGCTTCCGCGCGTCGACTGCGCAGATGGTGACGAAGATCTACCTGCCGGCGATGCGCGAGCCGATCGTCAACGGGGTGCGGCTCGGATTGGGCGTCGCCGTGATCGCCACGCTGCTCGCCGAAACCAAGTTGTCGAACCGTGGCATCGGCTATCTGATCATTCAAGCCTACTCGACGTTCGACATGCCGCGCATGTATGCGACGCTGATCGTGCTGTTCGCGCTCGCGATCGGCGCCAACGCGCTCGTGAGCCGCTTTTCCACCGACCGTATTCGACGATGAAAACCGATCAATTGCGCGAACCCACCGTTCCGTTGCCGGCGGAGCGTCGCGTGTATTACGGCGGTGCATGGCATGAGCCGGCCGCAGGCAGCTACGCGGACACGTTGAATCCGGGAACCGGAATGTCGTTGGGTCAGGTCGCCGTCTCGACCGGCGACGACATCGATGCGGCGGTGACCGCTGCGAAGCGTGCTTTTCTGGAATGGCGCTCCGTCATGCCGCTCGAGCGCGCGCGAATCCTCAAGGCGCTCGCTGCGATCGTGCGCGAGCATACCGACGAGCTGGCGCTGATCGATGCCGCGAATTGCGGCAATCCGGTGCGCGAGATGGTCGGCGACGCGCGCATCGCCGCAGCGCAGCTCGAATTCTTCGCGGGACTCGTCACCGAAATGAAGGGCGCGTCGATCCCGATGGGTCGGGACGCCATCGACTTTTCAATTCGCGAGCCCTTGGGCGTCGTCGCGCGGATCATTCCGTTCAATCATCCGTTCATGTTCTGCGCGGGCAAGGCGGCGGCGCCCTTAGCCGCCGGCAACGCCGTGGTGATCAAGCCGCCGGAGCAGGCCCCGCTCTCGTCGCTGCGATTGGCAGAGCTCGCCGAGGATTTGTTCCCGCCCGGCGTGTTCAATGTCGTGCCCGGCGGGCGCGAGGCGGGCGCCGCGCTCGCCGCGCATCCCGGTGTCGCGAAGGTCGCGCTGATCGGCAGTGTCGCGGCCGGCCGCGCGGTCATGCGAGCCGCAAGCGATACCGTCAAGCCGCTGCTGCTGGAATTGGGCGGAAAGAACGCGCTGATCGCGTATCCCGATACCGATATCGAGAACGTTGCCGCCGCGATCGTCGCGGGCATGAACTTCACATGGTGCGGGCAATCGTGCGGATCGACGAGCCGCGCGTTCGTACATGCGTCGATCTACGACGCTGTAATCGAACGGGTCGCGACGCGCGTGCAAGCGTATCGGCCGGGCATTCCAACCGATCCCGCGACGACAATGGGCGCGATCATCAGCGCCGCGCAGCGTGATCGCATTGTAGATTTCATCGCGGTGGGGAAACGCGAGGGTGCCCGTTTGATCTACGGCGGCGATGCGCCGGACGATCCGCGACTTCGGAACGGCTTCTATCTCGAACCGACGGTGTTCGCGGACGTCACGGCCGGCATGCGCATCGCTCGTGAAGAGATTTTCGGCCCGGTGTTGTCGATCCTGCGCTGGGAAGACGAAGCGGCGATGCTTGCGGACGTGAACGGCGTCGACTATGGCCTTACGTGCTCGATCTGGACCCCCGACTTGTCGACCGCGTATCGAGCCGCGATGGCGGTCGACGTCGGCTATGTCTGGATCAACGACGTCGGCAAGCACTTCCTCGGCGCGCCATTCGGAGGCGTCAAGCAATCGGGCTTCGGCCGGGAGGAATGCTTGGAAGAGATGCTTTCGTTCACGCGCGAAAAGAATATTCACGCCAAACTCTAGGCATACGCCGTGCGAAGCGCCTCGTCGATCGCGGGCACCGCCGCGACATAACCGAGCGCCAACGCCTCATCGCGCAATTGCGCCAGCAGCGCGCGATCGACCGAACCGCGTCCCGCCGCCGCGAGCGAGCGTCCGCGCATCGCGTAGAAACGCGACCAAGGCAACGGTTCGGCGCGCGCGTAGTCCTCGAGCGCATCCGCGTACCGCTCCGCCTCGGACCATTCGCGTTTGTCGAGCGCGATATCGATGGCCGCCGGATAAAACTCGAGATGAGTATGACCGACGCAACCTTCCGCAAGCAGGCGTTCGGCCGCCGCGAGCGACTGCCGACGCTCGCCGTCGTCGTGCACCAACGCTGCGATCAGGACCAAAGCGCTCGGCCCGGCGAACCGCGGGCTGAACTCTTCGCAGAGCTCCCACGCCGCACGCGCTGCGGACAGCGCCTCCTGTTCCGCTCCCTCGCCTTTCAGAACGCGCGCGATGCACAGCAGGCATACCACTTCGAATCGGCGCATGCCGATCTCGCGTGCCAACGCGAGCCCGTGCTCGAGCGGCGCGCGCGCGTCGGAATACCGGCCGCAACTTGCGAGAACCCAGCCGATGCACTCTTCCGCCATCGCTTCCGCGGCGCGCAGTTTCACCTTGGTCGCCATGGACCGCGCGTGCTCGAGGCTCGCGAGCGCGGTCTCTTGGGCGCCGAAATAGCGCTCGATCACGGCGAGCATGCACCGGTTCATGATCGCGGACGGCGCGAAACCGTTGCGGTCGCAAAGCTCGACGCAGCGCGCGAAGGCGGCCCGCGCCGACTGCATCCGTCCTTGCGCGTAAAGCGCGTCGGCGACACCGCTTTGCGCTTGCGCTTCACGCTCGACGTCCCCGCATTCCTGCGCCAATTGCAACGCGCGTTCGTGCTCCGCCCGGCATAACTCGATGTCGCCTGCGGTGAAGTGAAGACTGCCGCACAAGTAGTGAATATGCGCGTGCTCGCGAACGTTGCCGGATGCCGCAGCGAATGGCAACGCCGCATCGAGCGCCGCGAGTCCCAGCGCCACATCGCTCGTCAGACGGTGGACCGAAGCGATACCGATCCAGGCGGCGCACCGTTCGTCATTGCTGGTCGCGAAATCGCGGGCGCGCTCGAATGCGGCGAGAGCCTTCGGCCCACGGCCGAGATCGAGGTCGAGCGTTCCTTCGACCATGGCCAACGCATGGCGAATCGCGGGCATCGCGCCCAGTGTCGCGCCCCGCTCGGCCAACTCGAGCGCGGCGTCGACGCGTAACGCGGCCACCTCGGCTCGCGCCGCTGCGAGATAGGCTTCAGCGGCAGCCGGATCCCCGGCGCGATCGAGATGCTCGGCGCGAAGGGTCAAGTCGCGCGTTTCATACCACCGCGCCGCCGTCAGATGAAGATCGCGGCGCGAGCTGTGCAGGAGGGACGCGTACGCGCCGTCGCGAATGAGCGCATGCGTGAACATCATTTGATCGGGGCGTGCGCTGTCGGCGCGAACCAGATCGCGCTCGATCGGCGCGACCGCCGCGTATTCGTCGTCGCCGATCAGATGACGCAGCAACTCGAGGCCGAAGCGCTGGCCGATGACCGAGGCCGCTTGCAGCGCGGATTTGTCGCGTATCGAAAGCCGGTCGAGCCGCGCGAGCACGACGCTCTGGATCGTCGGCGGAACGGTGCTCTCGTCGGTATCGCTCTTGAGCAATTGCATGAGGAACAGCGGATTGCCTTGCGCGCGCTCGACGCAACGAAGCGCAAGATCGGGCGAGGATGCGAGATACGCGCGCGCCAACGCCAGTGCGTCACCATGGTCGAGAGGCGCGAGATCGAAGACCTCCATTCGCCCGCGCGGCCAGGTCGAGTCCACCGGATCGCCGTCACGGCGCGATGTCATCAGCAAAATGACGGGCGCGCGCTCGCCGCACGACGCGACCTCGCGTGCCGCTTCCAGAACCCACGGCGACGCCCAGTGAATGTCCTCGATCAATAGCACGCACGGAGACCTCGCGGCGGTCCGTTCGACGACGCTCGCCAGCGCGCGCAGCTTTCCGCGGTGACGCGTCGCGTTGTCGAGCGCGTCGTATACGCTGCCGGTACGCTGTGCAATCATCAGCAGATCGGCGATGAACGGCTCATCGTCGGGCTCGACTGTTTCGAGGGTAATGGTGCGATCGAGCGCAGCGCGGCGGGCACTTGCATCGGTGGCCGGCGAGACCTCGAGGAGATTGCAGATCAACGTGTGGATGGCATCGCGGCCTTGCTCGATGCCGAAATCAAGCACCGTCGATCCGATGCAGATCGCGCCCTGGTTCGCGGAGTCGGCGAGGAGCGCCTCGGAGAGACGCGTCTTGCCCATCCCCGGATCCGCGCGGATCAACGCAACCGCCCCCGATCGCCCCGCGGAAGCGGCAGCGAGCAGCCCGGAGAAGCGCGCCCGCTCGCGATCACGTCCGAGCAACGGCTGCTGGATCGAAGGCAGTTTGCGCAGCGCGGCGACCCGAAACGCGGGCGCGCTCGATGCAAGGCCGCGAATCGCGATTGGACCCAGCGGCTCGAAGTCCGCAAGTGCGGCAAGCGTCCGTTGCACGTCGGCGGAAACGACCGTCTCGCCACCGCGGGCCAGTTCGGTCAGCCGCGCAGCGAGGTTCACCGCATCGCCTGTCACCGTATACGTGCGATGTGCGGCGCTGCCCGTCGCGGCCGCGACGACTTCACCGCTCGCGATGCCGACGTGGGCGGTGAGCGGGCGATTGAACTCTTTCGCCAGGACTCCGATATTCGCGTGGACGTCGACGGCCGCGCGAATCGCACGCTCGACGTCGTTGCCATAAGCGACCGGCGCGCCGAACACGCCCATCACGGCATCGCCGATATGCTTGTCGATGGCGCCGCCCCACCGCGTGATCACCGCATCGGTCAGCTCGAAAAAGCGCGTCAACAAGCGATGCGTTTCCTCGGGATCGAGCGTACTGGAAAGCCGCGTGTAGCCCGAGAGATCCGCAAAAACAATCGTGGCCTGCCTGCGCTCGCCTGCCGGTGCGACGTCGCCCGCAGCGACGCGTGCGCCACACAGCGGACAAAAGCGCGCGCCCTGCGGCAAAGCACCGCGGCATTCGAGACACGATTGCAAAGAGGTCGGCATGCCGGGGCCATTTTAGTGGCCGTCCGTCCACTTTGCTATGCTCGACAACGGCGCTCCGCCGCAACGAAGGAGAACCGTCGTGAAAGACGCGTCGCTGCCGATCACGCTGATCGTGGTCGGCGCCATCGGCCTGATTTGGTATTTCCGCTGGCTGCCCGACATCGATTGGGTCATTTCGCTCGGTTTCGTCGCCGGCGGCATCCTGGTGCTCGTCGTCGACGGCATCAACAAGAACTCGATCGTCACCGGACCGTTTCTGATTTCGATCGGCATCGCGTGGTGGTTTCGCGACCGTTACCGCTGGAGCTGGAATCTCATCGTTCCGACATTGCTCGTGATTCTCGGCGTGCTGATGCTGATCGCGCGCAGCTCGCGCGTACCGGACAAGCGCAGCAAAGCGACGAACCAGCAATAGGGCTGCACTCGTCGCACCTTGCCGATCCCGCGTAATCGGCGTAACGTTTCCGTCACGCTAGGGGTCCTGCTCGCGCCGGCGGTGAAAGCGGCGCGCGGCGGGTGAGAGAACACCCTTGGAACCTGATCCGGACAATGCCGGCGCGAGGGAAGCGTGAAGCGATCGCCGCTCCCCTTCCGCCGGTATGGCGAGGATCTCAAAGGAGCGACATGAACGCCAACGATCAATTTTTCGCCCGCGACGCGCACGTCGACAACGCGGCCGTCGAGCCGTTACCGGCATCGCGCAAGATTTACATCACGGGCTCGCGGCCCGATCTTAGAGTCCCGATGCGCGAAATCGCGCAAGCGGATACACCGGCATCGTTCGGCACCGAAAGGAATCCGCCGATCGCCGTCTACGACACGTCGGGACCGTATACCGATCCCGACGTCGAGATCGACATTCGCGGAGGATTGCCGCCGCTTCGCGCCGGCTGGATCGCCGGGCGCGACGATACGATCGAGCTCGAAGGTCCGACGTCCGCGTACGGACGCGCGCGCTTGTCCGATGCGGCGCTTGCCGGTTTGCGCTTCGATTTGAAGCGCGCGCCGCGCCGGGCAAAGGCCGGTGCGAATGTGTCCCAAATGCATTACGCGCGCCGCGGCATCGTCACGCCGGAAATGGAATTCATCGCGATCCGCGAGAATCAAAAGCGCGACGAAATGCTGCGCGCGCTGCCTGCGCTCGTCACCCGCCAGCACGCGGGACAGAGTTTCGGCGCCGCGATTCCCGAATTCATCACCCCCGAGTTCGTTCGCGACGAAGTCGCTCGCGGCCGCGCGATCATTCCGTGCAACATCAATCATCCTGAAACGGAGCCGATGATCATCGGCCGCAATTTCCTGGTGAAGATCAACGCCAACATCGGCAACTCCGCCGTGTCGTCTTCGATCGGCGAAGAGGTCGAGAAGATGACGTGGGCGACGCGCTGGGGTGCCGACACCGTGATGGATCTGTCGACCGGCAAGAACATTCACGAGACCCGTGAATGGATCATCCGCAACTCACCGGTGCCGATCGGCACGGTGCCGATCTATCAGGCGCTCGAGAAAGTGAACGGCAAGGCCGAAGATCTCACATGGGACATCTATCGCGACACGCTGATCGAGCAGGCCGAGCAAGGCGTCGACTATTTCACGATCCACGCGGGTGTCTTGTTGCGTTACATCCCGCTCACCGCCAAGCGGATGACCGGCATCGTGTCGCGCGGCGGCTCGATCATGGCGAAGTGGTGCCTCGCGCATCATCGCGAGAGCTTTCTCTACACGCACTTCGAAGATATCTGCGCGATCATGAAAGCCTATGACGTCGCGTTCTCGCTGGGCGACGGCCTGCGGCCCGGCTCGGGTTACGACGCGAACGACGCAGCGCAGATGGCCGAGCTGGCAACGCTCGGCGAGCTGACCCAGATCGCGTGGAAGCACGACGTGCAGACGATGATCGAGGGTCCCGGTCATGTCCCGATGCATCTGATCAAGCACAACATGGACGAGCAGCTTCGGTTGTGCGGCGAGGCGCCGTTTTATACGCTCGGCCCGCTCACGACCGATATCGCCCCCGGCTACGATCACATCACAAGCGCAATCGGCGCCGCGATGATCGGCTGGTACGGCACCGCCATGCTGTGCTACGTCACGCCCAAGGAGCATCTCGGCTTGCCGAACAAGGTCGACGTCAAGGACGGCATCATGGCGTACAAGATCGCGGCGCACGCCGCGGATCTCGCCAAAGGGCATCCGGGCGCGCAAATGCGCGACAACGCGCTTTCCAAGGCGCGCTTCGAGTTCCGCTGGGAGGACCAATTCAATCTAGGACTCGATCCCGACAAGGCGCGCGAATTCCACGACGAGACGCTGCCGCAGGAAGGCGCGAAGCTCGCGCATTTCTGCTCGATGTGCGGCCCGCATTTCTGCTCGATGAAGATTACCCAGGATGTGCGTGACTACGCCGCGAAGCTTGGTGTCGACGACCAAGCCGCGCTGGTCAAAGGCATGGAGGCAAAAGCCGTGGAGTTCGTCAAGCAAGGTGCGGAGATTTATACCAAGGCGTGATGCCCACGGGCGTGAAATCGGCGAACGAACGATCGCGGACACCCGGCGGCATCCGCATCGGCATCTCGGGGTGGCGCTACGAGCCTTGGCGCGGTGTTTTCTATCCCGGCGATTTGCCGCAGCGTTCCGAGCTTGCATATGCGGCACGAAGATTCTCGACGATCGAGATCAACGGCTCGTTTTATTCGTTGCAGCGGCCGGAGTTCTACATGAGGTGGTACGACGAGACGCCGGCCAATTTTGTGTTCAGCGTCAAGGGACCTCGGTTCGTCACTCACATGCTGAAGCTACGCAACGTGGAGCAGGCGCTGGCGAACTTCTTCGCGTCCGGAATTGCCAACCTGCGCGAGAAGCTCGGGCCCTTCCTCTGGCAATTGCCGCCGATTCTTAGATTCGATAGCGAGCGGCTCGAGCGTTTTTTCGAGCTCCTGCCGCGCGATACCGATGAAGCCGCCGCGCTTGCTCGGCGGCGCAACGAAAAAGTACGCGGGCGGGCCCGCATCGTATACGGGCACAGCGCAGCCCTGCGTCATGCGCTCGAGATCCGTCACCGGAGCTTCATCGATCCGCTGTTCGTCCAATTGCTGCGGCAGCACAGCATCGCGCTGGTTATTGCGGATACCGCGGCCAAGTGGCCGCTTGTCGAAGATGTCACCGCGGACTTCGTCTATCTTCGAATGCATGGCGACAAAAAGATCTACGTCAGCGGCTATACGATGAAATCATTGTCCGGCTGGGCCGAGCGGATTCGCCGGTGGAGCACAGGCAGCGAACCCGACGACGCACGACGCATCGACGTCGGCAAGCCGCCGCCGCGCCGTCCCCGCGACGTCTACTGCTATTTCGACAACGACGCCAAAGTCAAGGCGCCGCGCGATGCCGAGCGTCTCGCGAGATTATTGGCGCGCGGAACGGCATCGTAGATCGTCCTCGTCTCGCCATTTGAGTAGCTTGCGTCAGACGACCGGCAACGCTCTGCCGAGCATTCATCGCCAGCGAAAGTGCGGCGCAACGACGGCGTTCTTTACTTCGCGGCGAACGCGCGCGCAGAACTCGCTCACTTTCGATTGCACCGTTTCGCGTTCGGCGCCGACGACTTTGTAGGTGAGTCCCGCTTCGTTGGGAAGTCGCGTCGCGCCGGCCGCCCACCCTTCGCCGGGCTCGAGTCGCGGCGGCGTTGCGGCGAAGATCCGCTCGACTTGGTCGCGCGGCGCGAACAAGAGCACGTTTGCGAACACGTCGAACGCCGCCATAACGCCGCGGCTGCGGAGGTTCCGACGCTGTGGCTCGATGACAAACTTTTCGCCGCAGAGCGCCGTTCCATCAGGGCGTTCGGCGCGAATCGTCGACGAGAACAGCGCGTACTCGAAACGCTCTCCAGTGCGATAGTGCGTCCGCCCCGGCATCAGGATTTCGGCGTAGAGAAGCGTCGCCGACGGAGGCAGGCGAAGACGCGTCCGCGTGATGAAGCGCGCGTTCCGATACGGAATCACCGGATCGGGCAGATATTCCAGATAGGCGTTCTCGCCGAGTACCATGTCTTGCGTTTGCGCGGCAAAGTTCGCATCCATTTCCTGAATCTTGGTCGCCGATTGCGTCGTGACATGCGCTTCGGCATTGTCACCGAGCGTTATTTCGAGCGTCTGGCGATCGCCTTGCAGCAGGCCGCCCGCGGTGCAGATGATCATCACGTGCGGCAGATCGGGCATGCCTTCGTCGTAGTACAGCGCCTTTTGGGCGTGCAGCGGCGCGCGCTGGTCCAGCTCGACGAGTACGGTCGGCTTCCCGCGACGCTCGAAGCCCAGCCGCAGCAATCCGTCTTTGCCGACGGCGCCCGCCGGCATTTGCGCTGGCTGATCCCGATAGGGCGCGAGCTCCGGCGCGCCGCCGAAGTCCAGCGCGGACGGTACAGCCCGGTCGCGGTTGTCGCTCAATTCATGAACATCCGGACGTGCGACCGCACGTGGATCGCCGCTAGAATGTCGGCAACCGGGGCAAACGCCGCCATTTCGTCGAGCGTCGCCGCGGCGCTGCGCCGATACATCGCTTCGGCATCCGCGTTGACCTCGAACAGAA
>DASXPO010000164.1:0-5089 GCA_036493535.1 Casimicrobiaceae bacterium | reverse complement strand
CTCGAAGGCGCCGACGCCGAGACGCTCCGCCGGAGCACGCAAACGATCGTGTCGCAAGTGGCGGCGATGAAGAACATGGTCGACGACTTCGCGATCTATGCGCGCAAGCCCCGGCCGGGCCAGATGCAGACCGTCGATCTCGCCGCCCTCTTGCTCGACGTGCTCGCTCTGTACGACAATCTGCGCCCTCACGTCGCGCTCGCGCTGCCCGAAGAGCCCGTCGTCATTCAAGGCGAGCCGACACGCCTCCGCCAGGTGTTTCACAATCTCCTGCAGAATGCGGTGGACGCTCAAGCCGGCCTGGCCGATCCGCGCTTCACGATTTCGCTCTCCGCGGGTGGTGGCGAGGCGGTGTTGACGTTCGCGGATCAAGGGCCGGGTTTCGACGAAGAAATGATTGCGCATGCGTTCGAGCCGTACATCACCACGAAAGCGAAGGGGACCGGACTTGGACTTGCGATCGTGAAAAAGATCGTCGACGAACACCGCGGCCGCGTGCTGCTCGAGAACACGTCGCCGCGGGGCGCCCGCGTGACGCTGTACTTTCCCGCAATGAGTACCGCGGCAGTTGCCGCCGCATGACCGGATAATCCGCATGGCACCTGCCCGAGAAATCCTGATCGTCGACGATGAAGTCGGCATTCGCGAACTGCTCTCCGAAATCCTCCAGGACGAGGGTTACCGGGTGGCGCTCGCCGAGAACGCCGGCGAGGCGCGCGCCTACCGGCAACGCCAGCAGCCCGCGCTCGTGCTCCTCGACATCTGGATGCCCGACACCGACGGCGTCACCCTGCTCCGTGAGTGGGGCGCCGCGGGCCTGGTGACGATGCCGGTCATCATGATGTCGGGCCACGGAACGATTGAAACGGCGGTCGAGGCAACGCGCATTGGTGCGTTCGACTTTCTGGAAAAGCCGATCGGTCTATCAAAGCTGCTGACGACAATTTCCCGCGCGTTCAAGACGGCGGCGGCGAAGGAGCCGCGGCGCATATCGCTCGCAGCGCTCGGCGCCAGCGCGGCGATCCACGAGACGGAGCGCGCGCTCGAGACGCTCGCGAGCACGCGGAAGGCGGTCCTGATCGTCGGCGAGCCGGGAACCGGCCACGATATCGCGGCACGCGCGCTGCAACTTCCCGACGCGCCGTTCATTGCGCTTCCCAATGGCATGCGCTTCCAGAACAATCCGCTCGCGCTGCTCGAAGAGGCGCACGAAGGCGTCATCTACTGCGCGGAGATCGGCCAATACGGCAAGTCCGAGCAAAAGGGACTGTCGTTCCTGCTCGGCAAGCTCGACAAGCACAACGTCACCGTGGTCGCGACCAGCGCGGAGCCGCTGGGCAACCTGGCGTCCGAGGGCAAATTCGACGCGGCGCTCCTTGCGCAGCTTTCCGCCGGGTCCGTCATGCTGCCGCCGCTCCGGGCGCGCCGCGACGACATTCCCCCGTTGATCGAGCGCTATTGGCGTGAATCGAAAAACGGCGAGCGCGCGACGCCGCTCCTTGCTTCGCTCAATCCCGCGGCGCTGACCGCGCTCACGAACGCGCATTGGCCCGGCAACCTCGACCATCTCGCGAGCGTCATCGAAAACCTTCAAGTCGTGCGCGGGGACATCAGCGTCGAGCATGTGAAGCGGCTGCTCGGCGAGGCGGTCGCGCCGAATCGCGCCGTTGCGCCCGAGATCACCGCGCGCTTTTTCGAGATGCCGTTACGCGAGGCACGCGAGGCGTTCGAGCGGATCTATTTCGAGCAGCTTCTGGGCCGCGAGCAGTCGAACATGAGCAAGGTCGCCGAAAAAGCCGGCCTCGAACGCACGCACCTCTATCGCAAGCTCAAGCAGCTCAACATCCGCTTTTCGCGACGCGGCGAAGACACTTCAGTCTGACGCGCGACGCGCTTTCGTCAGACGTGACCACGGCTATTGCAACGGCAGGTATCGGCAAGGAGCGGATGGCGCCGCTCGTCATCGGCGCGATCGGCATCGTTTATGGCGACATCGGCACAAGTCCGCTCTATACGTTGCGAACGGCGTTCACCGGCACGCACGCGTTACCGCTGACGCACGAAAACGTGCTGGGTCTGCTATCGGCGCTGTTCTGGGCGCTGATGATCGTCGTGACGTTGAAGTATGTGTCGCTGATCATGCGCGCCGACAATCGCGGCGAGGGCGGCATTCTCGCGCTGACCGCGCTCGTCGCGCGCGGCCTCGAGCACAATCCGCGGCGCCGGTGGTGGCTCGTCGGGTTCGGCATTTTCGGCGCCGCGATGTTCTACGGGGACGGCATGATCACGCCGGCGATCAGCGTGCTGGGCGCCGTCGAAGGCCTCGAGGTCATTGCGCCGCAACTCCACACTTGGATCGTCCCGGCGTCGGTCGCGATCATGATCGGGCTATTCGCGACGCAAAAGCGCGGCACCGCAAAAATCGGCGCTATGTTCGGCCCGGTGATGTGCCTCTGGTTCGCGACCCTCGCCGTGCTGGGCGTGCTCGAGATTGCGACCCGGCCCGCGGTGATCGCCGCGCTGAATCCGATTTATGTGATCGAGTTTTTCGCGAACGAGCCCGTGGCGGCGTTTGTGGCAATGGGCGCCGTGGTGCTGGTCGTCACCGGCACCGAAGCGCTCTATGCCGACATGGGGCATTTCGGCCGTACGCCGATCCGCCGCGCCTGGCTTTTTTTCGTGATGCCCGCGCTGATCCTCAACTATTTCGGTCAGGGGGCGCTGATCCTGAACGATCCCGCGGCAATCAAGAATCCGTTCTACCTGCTCGCGCCCGATTGGGCGCTCGTGCCATTGCTGATCCTCGCCACGGCGGCGGCGATCATCGCGTCGCAAGCGGTGGTCTCCGGCGCTTTTTCGTTGACGCGCGCGGCGATCCAGATGGGCTACTGTCCGCGGCTGACGATCGAGCACACGTCGGAGCGCGCCATCGGTCAGATCTACGTGCCGTTCATCAACTGGACGCTTCTCGCCGCCGTCATCGCGCTCGTCATCGGCTTTCACAACTCCGACAATCTCGCCGGTGCCTATGGCATCGCCGTGACGCTCGCGATGCTGATCGACTCGATCCTGATTTTCGTCGTCATGCGCCAACTCTGGAACTGGCCGACGTGGGTCGCGATCGCGATCGCGACGCCGCTTCTGCTGGTCGATCTCACGTTTCTCTCGTCGAATGCGCTGAAGATTCCGGATGGCGGCTGGTTTCCGATCTTGATCGGCATCATCGTTTTCACGCTCCTCACGACGTGGAAGCGCGGCAGGGTCGTGCTGATGGAGCGCCTCGCCGACGATGCGATGCCGCTCGATCTCTTCATTCAAAGCATCGAGGCGTCGCCGCCCACGCGAGTGCCAGGCACTGCCGTATTCCTGACGTCCACGCAAAACCGCGTCCCGCATGCGCTGCTTCACAATCTCAAGCACAACAAAGTCCTGCACCACCGCGTCGTCTTCCTGACCATCGTCACCCGCGACGTGCCCTACGTCAGCGACGACGAGCGGTTCAACATCAAGCCGCTCGGCTGCAACTTCTTCAAGATGACCGCCGATTTCGGCTTCAAGGAGGATCCCGACGTGCCGGCGTTGCTGGAGGAATCGGGCCGGCGCGGCTTTTCCTTCGACATGATGGAGACGTCGTTCTTCGTCTCGCGCGAGACGCTGATCGCGACCGTCGCCCCCGGCATGGCGCTCTGGCGCGAGAAACTGTTCGTCTCGATGTCGAAAAACGCGATCAAGGCATCGGAATTTTTCCAGATACCGACGAACCGCGTCGTGGAGTTGGGAACACAGGTCGAGTTGTGACCGGCCCAAAAGAAAACGGGCCGCGATATCGCGCGACCCGTTCCGAAAATTACCTCGCCAATCGTTATGCGGCAGCCATCTGACCGCGCATCGTCTTGATCGCCTTGCTCTCTATTTGACGAATCCGCTCCGCGGATACGCCGTACTCATCGGCCAATTCCTGCAGCGTGGCCGGATCTTCTTCCTTGAGCCAGCGCGCTTCGATGATGCGGCGACTGCGGTCGTCGAGCCGTGCCATCGCGCGTTGCAGCCCGGCGCTGCGGTTACGCGCCGTCTCCGCTTTCTCGAGAATCTGGACCGGCTCGTCTTCCGAGTCCGTCAGATACGCGATCGGCGTCACCGATTCCTCGTCGCCCGGCGTTGGGTCGAGCGCGACATCGCTGCCGCCCAGCCGCATTTCCATCTCGAGCACTTCCTCGGTCTTGACGCCGAGCTCCCGCGCAATCGAATCGGCTTCCTTGCGGGTCAACGCGGCTGAGCCGGTCTTCATGCTCCGCAGATTGAAGAACAGCTTGCGCTGCGCCTTCGTCGTCGCGAGCTTCACGAGTCGCCAGTTGCGCAGGACGTACTCGTGCATCTCGGCTCTGATCCAATGAAGCGCGAAGGACACGAGCCGGACACCGCGCTCGGGGTCGAAGCGGCGAACGGCCTTCATCAGCCCGACATTGCCTTCCTGGATCAGGTCGGCTTGCGGCAGCCCGTAGCCCAGATAATTGCGCGACACAGCCACGACCAGCCGCAGATGCGAAAGGACGAGCTCGCGCGCGGCATCGACGTCCTCATGCTCCTGCCAGCGACGGCCCAGCGCCGTCTCCTGCTCGGCGGTCAACAGCGGAAAGCGGTTCACGGCCTGGATGTAGTGGTCGAGGCTTCCGAGCGAAACGGGAGTCGGAAAGGTCAACGCAGTACCGGTCATTCAAACTTCTCCTTTCGTGGCGGCGGACCCGGATTTCGCTTGAGCGCCCTAAGGAAGGGTCCGGCGCATTTGGCACTCGGGTATTGAGAGTGCCAAGTATGTCCCAAAGTTCCCGACAAATCTAGTCAGGTATCGGTGGCCGGCTTTTGAGGCTCGCCCGCCGCCCGCGGGAAACCCAAGGTATGACCGCGCAATGGCCGCGATTACGCCGCAATTCGCGGAAATCAATCGATGTCCGGCAACAGCACCTCGACGAAGTCGGCCGCCTTGAAGGGCCGCAGATCGTCGATCCCTTCGCCCACGCCGACGAGCTTGAGTGGAATCGGATGCTGACGGGCGATGGCCGCGACGATCCCGCCTTTGGCGCTTCCATCG
>DASXPO010000163.1:0-3057 GCA_036493535.1 Casimicrobiaceae bacterium | reverse complement strand
ATGTACGTCTTGGCCGACGCGACGAAGGACGCCGGATCATTACGGCTGCAGGCCGCAATGCCGATGGCGAGCGAGATCGCGAGTAGCGCGCGCGAAGAGCGGGATAGCGAAAGCATCGTCGTCATCCTTCCGAGAATTGCGATTGGGGCCTTGCCGCGTCAACGGAGCCCGAACCGATCCATCAAATCGTACAGCGTTGGCCGGCTGACACCCAAGAGCTCGGCCGCTTTGGAGAGGTTGCCGTTGACGCGCGAGAGTACGTGAACGACCGCGCCCTTCTCCGCCTCGTCGCGAACCTGGCGCAAATTGAGCATCTGCGCATCGGCATCCGAGACCCCGAGCCCGATGTCGGCCGCGCCGATCTTCTGCCCGTCGGCCATGATGACCGCGCGCTTGATGACGTTTTCCAGCTCGCGAACGTTGCCGGGCCACGGATGTGCCTCAATGGCGTCGAGCGCGTCCGGCAGGAGCGTCATTACGCCGCGGCGCTGTTCTTGCGCGAAGCGGCGCACGAAGCTGTGCGCGAGCAGCGCCGTGTCGGCCTTGCGTGTGCGCAGCGGCGGCACCTCGACCACGATTTCGGCGAGCCGATAGTACAGGTCTTCGCGGAATTTTCCTTCGGCGATCTGATCCTTGAGGCTCTGGTGCGTCGCACAGACGATGCGAACGTCCACGGGAATCTCTTGCCGCCCGCCGATGCGCTCGATGACTCGCTCTTGAAGAAATCGCAGGATTTTCGCCTGCAGTGCCGTCGGCAAATCGCCGATCTCGTCCAGGAACAACGTGCCGTTCATGGCCGTTTCGATCTTCCCGATCGTCTGGCGCGCGGCGCCGGTGAACGCGCCTTTCTCGTAGCCGAACAGCTCGCTTTCGAGCAACGTGTCCGGAATCGCCGCGCAATTGATCGCGACGAAGCGATTCTCGCGACGTGGAGACAAATCATGCAGCGCACGCGCGAGCAATTCCTTGCCAGTCCCCGATTCACCGAGGATCAGCACGGTCGCCGACGTGGGCGCGACTTTCTCGATCGTCCGGCAGATCCGCTGCATCTCGGGATCGCGTGTGATGATTCCCGACATGGCGGGCGCTTGCGTGGCAAGCTGCAACCGGCGATTCTCTTCCTGCAACTCGTGCACGCGAAATGCACGCTCGATCGTCCAGGTGAGGAGCTCGGGCTCGAAGGGCTTGGTGCAGAAATCGTGAGCGCCGAGACCGATCGCCTTCAGCGCATTGGCGCGATCGTTCTGTCCAGTCAGCACGATCACTTTCGTTTCCGGCGCGAGCGAATGGATCTCCTCGAGCAGGCGCATCCCTTCGGTCGGATCGTCCGGGTTGGGCGGCAGACCGAGGTCCATCGTCACGACCGCCGGCTCGTGGCGGCGCAGCTGCGCGATCGCGGTCTCGCGATCGTTCGCGACCACGGCTTCGTAATTCTCGAATGCCCAGCGCATCTGCTTTTGGAGAGCGGGATCGTCTTCGACGATCAAAAGCGGCTTGCGTGGTTCACTCACTGCTGAACTCCTGCTTCCGTGCGCGCTTCGCCGATGGCCGACGCGACTTCCGCCTGCGGCAACAGCACATGTACCGTCGTGCCGACGCCGGGGGCGCTTTCCACTTGGATGTCGCCGCCCAGGCCCCGGATGTACTGCGCGCTCTCGTAGACGCCGATTCCCATGCCGGCGGTCTTCGTCGTCTGAAAGGGCTTGAACAACCGTTCGCGAATGAATTCGGCCGGCATCCCGGTTCCGGTGTCCCGAACGTCGATCGATGCATATTGCCCGCTGATGCCGAGCTTGATCGAGACGTCGCCCCCCGCGGCGGTCGCATCGAGCGCATTCTGGACGAGGTGTCCGATGACGTGCTCCATGCGGTCTTCATGACCGAGTGCCGAGACCGAGCCAAGCTCGAGCCGTACCGCCGACCGCGGCCCTTGCTTGGAGGCACACACGCGGCGGATCACGCCTCCGAGCTCGACCTGACGCGGCTTCTCGACTGGCGTCGTCTCCGTCCGGAGCTGAAGCATCAGCCGGTTCATCCGCTCGACCACATGTTCGACCGTCATCAGCATGTCGCGCTGGAACTCCGGATTGTCACGATGGCGCTCGGCATTCCGGAGCATCAGCGAAAGTTGTGCCACCAGGTTCTTGAGGTCATGGACGACGAACGCGGACATTCGATTGAACGACTCGAACTTGCGCGCCTCGAGAAGCGCTTCGCTCGCCCGGATCTGTGCCAAATAGCCGGCCGCTTGCCGGCTGGCGGTTTTCAGCAGATCGCGGACCTCCCAGTTGACGTCGATCGTCGCGCGGGGCGCGCCCAGGACGACAAACCCGATCAGCTCCGGCCCGGCGACGAGCGGGATGACGAGCCAAGGGAAGGGTATCGCATGGAGCCACCCGGGGAGCTCCAAACCCGGATATTGGGAGGGATCTGCCGCACGCTCCGTGAGGCTCACGACCCAGCCGGTCCGCGCCAGGAATGCCGGTAAGGACCCGTTCGCCGGCTCGATGGCATCGACGGACGGCATGTTCCAGCGCGAAATCGGCACAAACCCGCGCAGGTCGTCCTTCATCCACAGCGCACCGGCGGGGCTCTCCACCAAGGCGGCAAGCGCGATGATCGTTCGCTCCTGGACGTTCTGGCTCGAGGTATCGGTCGAAAGCGTCCGTGTGAACCGGAGCCATTCCTCTCGATAGTCGTAGCGATAGGAGAAAAAATGCTTGCTGACGAACACCCTGAGCCGCGAACGAAAGCTGCCCGACGTCGCAACGAGCAGCAGGACGAGAATCCCGCCGAACACGAGCTCGATCTGGAACGCCCGTCCCCAGTCCCCACCGATGTAGCGGACGATGTAGCCGGCCGCCGCCACCGCGAGCAAAAACGCGCCGGACACCAGAAGCGCGCTGGACTGAAAGACGGCGCCGCGCGAAAGATGCATTTCGATCGTCCAGCCGTCGTTACGCGCCGTTGCAATCGCGATCAATGGTACGACTAGGGCCATGGCAACCCCGCGCGCCAGCCAGATATCGGCGTCGATTCGCGCGAAGAGCATCGCAT
>DASXPO010000162.1:0-9520 GCA_036493535.1 Casimicrobiaceae bacterium | reverse complement strand
GGTTCAGCCGCGATTGCCATCGTCTTCTTGACACACAGTGATAGGCTCACTAACATGTTACTCAGCCAACGGAATGGTACGCGAACCCGTTGCCGCTGGCGAGCCATGACCGCTCCTCGAACCCGGACTCACCGTCGACCTTCCACGCCGGCGCGCGCCAATGGCGGCCGGCTCCGTTGGCAAGCCTACGAGCGCTTTCAGCAGCAGCTCATCGCATCGCGGATTCGGCCGGGCCAGTTCGTCTCACAGCGAGAGCTCGCGGCATTGATCGGCCTGCCGCTCGGCGCGATTCGCGAAGTCATTCCAAGACTCGAGGCTGAGGGGCTGCTCCAGACGGCGCCCCAGCGCGGCTTGCAGATCGCGACCGTCGACGTAAAGCTGGTTCGCAATGCATTCCAACTCCGCGCGCTGATCGAACGTGAAGCCGCCGCACAGTTCGCGCTGACCGCCACCGACGCGGTGCTCGATGCGCTCGATGTGTCCCACCGGGGGGTCGTCGCCGAGGCGCGCCGCGGTATCACCGCTGCCCTGCTCGAGAAGGCGCAAGCGATCGACTCGGGACTTCACGAGCGGATGGTCGATGCGCTCCAGAATGAAATCATTTCGGGCATTTATCGAGTCAACAGCTTGCGGATTCGACTGATCCGCCTCGATCGCGTCATGCTCGATGAGCAAGTGCTGGGACCGGCGATGGAAGAGCATCTCGCGGTGATCGCCGCGCTTCGCACGCGCGACCCACAACATGCGATTGCCGCAATCGACGCGCATCTGACGCATGCGCGAAGCCGCGCGCTCGGCCTATAAGGATTGCCGCCGATGATCGAAGCTTCGCCGATTCGCGGCTTGTGGTGTGCGACGCTGACGCCGCTCGGACTTGATGGCGCGATCGATCACGCGCGCATGGCCGCCCATGTGCGCACGCTGTTCGCGCAAGGCGTCGACGGCGTCGCGCCGTTCGGCACGACGGGCGAAGGGCCATCGTTTTCAGTCGCCGAGCGCCGAGCCGGCCTCGATGCGCTGATCGCCGCCGGAATTGCACCTTCACAGCTCGTTCCCGGCACCGGCTGCGCCGCTTTTTCCGACACGGTCGCGCTGACGCGCCATGCGGTACAAGTCGGCTGCTCGCGCTGCCTCGTGCTGCCGCCGTTCTTCTTCAAAGACCTCGGCGATGACGCGGTGTATGGCTACTTCGCCGCGCTGATCGACGCGGTGGCCGATCCGCGACTGTCGCTTTATCTCTACCATATCCCACAATTCTCGGGCGTCGCCATCTCGGCGGAGGTTGTCGCAAAGCTCGCTGCCGACTATCCGCGCACCGTCGCGGGGGTGAAGGACAGCGCCGGCGATTTTGCGCATACCCAAGCGCTGCTCGCCGCCGTTCCCCGCCTCGCGATTCTCGTCGGACACGAGCCGCATCTGCCGAAGCTGATGCGCGCGGGCGGCGCCGGTACGATCTGCGGCATTGCGAATGTCTTTCCGCAGTTGGTTGCGCCGCTCCTCGAGTCCAGCGCCGCGCCATTCGACGAAGAGCGGATTGCCGCTTTCATCGAAGCGATCTTCCGCTTTCCCTTCCTGCCGGCCTTCAAGGCGCTTCGCGCCGCGCAAACGAATGACGCAGCCTGGCGAACGTTGCGTCCGCCGTTATTCGCGTTGAATGAAGGCGATCGCGCTAGACTGTTCGCCGGCCTGGCAGCAGCGGGATTCCCGATCGGGATGGAGATCGAACAATGAGCGACGCGCGGCAACGCAGCGGTCCGCTGACGGCAAGCGATTTCGCGACGCTCGCGAGATTCGACACGCCGACGATCTGCAATGCGCTCGAACGGCTCGATCCGTCGACGCAGGCACGCGGTTACACGTCTGCGCCGTTTATCTGCGGATTTCCCGAGCAGTCGCCGATCGTCGGCTACGCCCGCACGGCGACGATCCGCTCGGTCCGGCCGTCGGGGCTTTCGGCCGACGCGCAGCGACAACTGCAAAACGACTATTACCGCTACGTCGACGCCGGACATAAGCCCTCGATCGTCGTCATCGAGGATCTCGACGACGATGAGGCCGGCCGCGGCGCGTTCTGGGGCGAAGTGCAATCGGCGATTCACGTGGGATTGGGCGCGCTCGGCGTGATGACCAACGGATCGGTGCGCGATATCGATCAGTGGGCGCCCGGATTTCAATTTCTCGCCGGACGCATTGCAGCGTCGCACGCGTTCGCGAAGCCGGTGGCGTTCGGTCGTGACGTGACGGTGTTCGGCATGACCGTGCAGGACGGCGATGTGATCCACGCCGATCGCCACGGTGCGGTCATCGTGCCGATCACGCATGCACGCTCGATCGCACGCGCGGCGAATGACGTGGCGGCGCGCGAGGCGCGCATCCTGGCCGTTGCGCGTGCTCCGGAATGCACGGCGGAACGGCTGATCGCCGTCTTCGCCGAGCTCGATGCGATTCATTGACAAGCGGTTCGCTTGAAAAGGGAGGAAACGATGACGGACTTCGATCGGGACGCCGCGGACGCCACGCGGCGGCAACTGCTGCAGGCGGGAATCGGCGCGGCTGTGCTCGGTGCGGTTCCCGGCGCAATTCGACGCACGCATGCGCAAGGCGGCTTCGACTGGAAGAAATTCAAAGGCGAGAAGATCGAAATCTTTCTCGTCAAGAGTCCGCGCGGCGATTTGCTGACCAAGTATCACAAGGAATTCGAGGACCTGACCGGCATCGCGGTCGGCTCGGAAATGATTCCCGAGCAACAGCAGCGGCAAAAGGCGGTGATCGAATTCAATTCCGGCAATCCAAGCTTCGACGTGATCGCGCTCTCCTATCACGTGCAAAAGCGGCAGTTCGCGAAAAACAATTGGCTGACCGATCTGCGACCGATGATCAACGACAAGTCGCTCGCCGCGCCGGATCTCGATTTTGCGGATTTTGCGCAAGGCGGGTTGAACTACGCGGTCGAGTCGGACGGTCGCGTGATGAGTCTGCCGCTCAATCTCGATCCGTGGGTCGTCTATTACAACAAGGAGCTCTTCGACGCGAAGGGCATCGCTTATCCGAAGACCTTCGCGGAAATGATCGACGCCGCGGCGAAATTGAACGACGCGTCGAAGGGCGTCGCCGGATTCGTCGGACGCGGCCTGAAGAATGCGAACGTCCCGGTGTGGTCCAGTTTCCTGCTGGGCTACGGGGGTGGCTTTGTCGATGCCAACGGCAAGCTCACAACAAACACCCCGGAGGCGATCGAAGCGGGCAAGATGTATCAGACGCTGTTGGGCAAGTACGGGCCGCAAGGCGTGGCCGGATTCAATTGGAACGAATCGCAGAGCCTGTTCCTTCAGGGCAAAGCCGCGATGTGGCTCGACGGCATCGGCTTCGCGCAGCCGCTCGAGGATCCGACGAAATCGCGGATCGTCGGCAAGGTCGGGTACGGCGTGATGCCCGCTGGACCGAAGCGCCAAGTCTCCGCGCTCTTCGGCGACGGCGAAGGCATCTCGGCGTACAGCAAGAAAAAGGGACCGGCGTGGTTCTATTTGCAATGGGCGTCGAACAAAGGCAACCAGACGCGGATGCTCCAGGCGGCCGCCGGTGCCCCGGTGCGCAATTCGGCTTATGCCGCCGCCCAATCGTCGGGCGACTTCAAAGCGCCGAAGCAATGGGTCGAATGCATGCTGGCGTCCGCGAAAATCGCGCAGCCGGGGCTTCCCGTGATCGTCCCCGTCACCGAGTTTCGCGATACGTTCGGCGTTGCGCTGACCAACATGATCAACGGGGCGGATCCGGCAAGCGAACTCAAGAAGGCGACTGCGGAGTTTCAGCCGGTGTTGGATAAAAGCGAGAAAGCGTAACGCAATCCGGTTCTGCGCCGGCAGGTCGGCCATGCCTCCGGGCTCCGATAACCCAGTCGCCCGCCGCCACGGCCGCGCCGCCGTGGCGGTGCCACAGGCGCCGTCGGCGTTTTTCGCGCGGCGTCGACGCAATTATCGCCGCTTCATCATTCCGGCAGTCGTCGTCGTCGGCGCGGTGATCATCTTTCCGTGGATGTTCACCGTCTGGATGAGCGCGTTCGATTGGAAGATCGGCTCGGTCGCGCATTTCGTCGGCTTCGATAATTACGTCGGTCTCGCGACCAACCAGCGCTTTCTCGAGTCGATCGGGCACACGTTCTACTTCACGGCCCTGGCCGTCGTCCTGCCGCTCGTGCTCGGCACGATCGCGGCACTCATCTTCCATCGCGAATTTCCGTTGCGCGGCATGCTCCGCGCGGTCTTCACGATGCCGATGATGGCGACGCCGGTGGCGATCGCGCTGGTGTGGACGATGATGTTCCACCCGCAACAGGGCGTGCTGAACTATTTGCTGTCGTTGATCGGCTTGCCGCCGTCATTGTGGGTTTACTCGCCGACGCTCGTGATTCCGAGCCTGGTGCTGGTCGAAGTCTGGCACTGGACGCCGCTGGTCATGCTGATCGTGCTCGGTGGCCTGGCCGCTCTGCCGATCGAGCCGTACGAATCGGCGCGGCTCGACGGCGCAACCGAATGGCAGCTCTTTCGCTACATCACGCTGCCGCTGATCGCGCCGTTTCTCGTCGTGGCGGCTGTGATCCGGACGATCGACGCGATCAAGGCCTTCGACACGATCTATGTGATCAGCCAGGGCGGCCCCGGAACGGCGTCGGAGACGATCAATCTCTATCTCTATCTGCAGGCGTTCGCGTTCTACAACGTCGGCAATGCGTCGGCCGTCGTCGTCGTGTTCTTCGCGATCATCCTCGCGCTGGCGTTGTTGCTGCTCCATGTGCGGCAGCGTGCCAGGTGGGTCCCGATATGAGCACCGTCGCGGCCACACCGCAATTGGATGGCCACTGGCCTGCCTCCCGCGCGCGAATGCGCCGCGGCTTGCGTCGCATGGGCTTCGCGTTCTCGCTGATCGTCATCGTGTCGCCGGCGATCCTCGTGTTCCTGTGGATGCTGTCGCTCTCGCTGAAAAACGAAATCGATAACCTTTCGTATCCGCCCATTTTCATTCCCGATCCGCCGACCCTCAAGAATTATTTTCAGGTGTTCACCGAGAACGCGATGGGTCTGTACTTCTGGAACAGCGTCGTCGTGTCGGGCTGCGCGACATTGATCGCTCTTGCCGTCGGCGTGCCGGCCGGCTATGGAATCGCGCGCCTGCAGGCGCATCGCTTCACGGTGCTGATCTTGATCGCCCGTATGACGCCGGCGCTGTCGTATCTGATCCCTTTGTTCACCGTGTTTCAGTTTCTCGGGCTCAACAATACGTTGACTGCGCTTGTCATCACGCATCTGGTCATCACCGTGCCGATCGTCGTCTACGTAATGGCCGGCTATTTCGAGACGCTCCCGAAGGAGCTCGAGGAGGCGGCATTGATCGACGGCGGCAGCGCCTGGACGCTGTTCCGCTATGTCGCGCTTCCGCTCGCGCGGCCGGGCATCGTCGTCGGTACGATCCTGGCGTTCATTTTCTCGTGGAACAATTTCGTGTTCGGCGCCGTTCTCGCCGGCCGTGCGACGCGAACGCTTCCGGCCGCCGTCTACAACGTTTTGACCTTCGAGCAGCTTGCGTGGGGACCGCTCGCCGCCGCGGCCATCGTGGTCACGTTGCCGGTGTTGCTGCTGACGATCCTGATCCAGAAGGAAATCGTCGCGGGGCTCACTGCGGGCGGCGTGAAAGCGTAGCCTGGCCGATGCCGATGTGATTCGATGATCGTCGTCTTCGGTTCGATCAACGTCGATCTCATCGCCGGCGTGGAACGGCTGCCCCACGCCGGTGAAACGCTGGTTGGCCGTTCATTTTCGACGAGTCCCGGCGGCAAGGGCGCGAACCAAGCGCTCGCCGCGCGCCGTGCCGGTGCCCTTGTTGCGATGTACGGCGCCGTGGGCCGCGATCCATTCGCGAAGCCGGCGCTGGCACTGTTGCGCGCCGACGGCGTCGACGTGGAAAACGTCCGGTCCGTCGATACGGCGACCGGCGTCGCGCTGATCCACGTCGATTTCCACGGCGAGAATGCGATCACGGTGGTCGCCGGCGCCAACGCCCGTGCCGAGGCCGGCGAGGTCGCGGACGACGCGCTTGGCCCTTCGACCACCGTCGTGATGCAGCTCGAAACGCCACAAGCCGAAGTCGCTGCGCTGGCTCGACGCGCGCACGCGGCCGGATCGTGCGTCATCTTGAATGCCGCACCCGCCGCTGCTCTTCCCTTGGACGTTTTTGACAACATCGACGTACTGGTCGTCAACGAACACGAAGGGCAAGCGCTGGCGGATGCGCTCCGCATGACGGTGAGACCCGAGGCGTTCGTCGTCGAATTTCACGCCCGGTTCAATGCCGATGCGATCGTGTCGCTGGGAGCGCGAGGTCTCGTCGCATCGTCGGCAAGCGGACCGATTGCCCTTGCGAGCCCGAGCGTGCATGTCGTCGATACCATCGGTGCAGGCGACGCGTTGGTCGGCGCGATCGCGGCCGCGCTCGACCGAAGCGCACCGTGGATTCGCGCGCTCAAAGAAGGCGTCGCCGCCGGCGCAGTTGCCTGCACGCGCGCCGGCGCGCAAGCGTCGCTGCCCTATCGGCACGAAATAAGCGCCCTCGCCGATACGATTTGATACGAATCGCTTCGCGAAGCGTCTCTTTCGACGATAAAATTCGACCTTGCGTCATCACGAAAGGCTTGTCATGCGTCGTCCGGATTCGTTGCGGCATTCGCTGCTTGCGTTCGTCATCGCCCTTGTCGCCGGATTTGCCGCTCCCTCGGCGCATGCGGCCGATTACACCGATGTTTGGTGGATTCCCGCCGAAAGCGGCTGGGGCGTCAACGTCCTGCACACCGACAATTTCATGTTCCTGACGTTCTTCATCTACGATGACCACATCAAGCCGACCTGGTACAGCGCCCAGCTCCTGCTCGATGCGAGTGGTGCATTTACCGGCGCGCTCTACGCATCGACGGGGACGTATTTCGCACAGCCGTGGAACACGGCCGATGTCGGAGCGCGGCAGCAGGTCGGCAATGCGTCGTTTCGGCCGAGCACCGCGAATACGTACGAGGCGACGCTCACCTATGTCGTCGATGGCGTCGGCACGATCACGAAGGCAGTTTCGCGGCTGCCGCTGACGCCGCCGATCATCGGCGGTCAATACACCGGCGGCATCTCGGCGCTGCAAACGAGCTGCAACAATGGGAACAACGGCGCCTACAAGCTCACTTACGATTTGCAGGTGACGCAGTCGAACGCCGGTGACGCGACGTTCACCTTCAAATATGCGAGTTACTCGTGCTCGCTCTCGGGAAATCTCGTCCAGCACGGCCGGCAGTACACGATGCCGGGCGCCGAATACAAATGTACGAACGGTTTCTCGGGATCGGCCGATCTATCGGAAATAGTCGCCACCGCCCAAGGCGTCGAAGGAAAATGGACGGCCAACACCGGGTCGGGCTGCCGCGAAAACGCACAGTTTTCGGCGGTTCTACTTTGACGATCGCACGCGCTGCCGTCGTACGCATTCGAACAACGCGACGGCCGCGGCCGCGGCCGCGTTGAGCGACTCGGTTCCAGCCGCCATCGGAATGCGCACGCGATAATCGGCGTCGTCGCTCAAGGCAGCCGATAAGCCGTTCCCCTCGTTGCCGATGACGAGCGCGAGCGGCCATTTGAGCTCCCTCGCGTACAGATCGTCGCCGCGATGCGCAACCAGCGCGGCGACATGACCGCCACCGGTGCGAAACGCCGTGCTCCACGCGACGAGATCGACACCCTCGATGATCGTCGTCAAAAAATGCGCGCCTTGCGCCGCCCGCAGTGTTTTGGGCGACCAGGCGAACGCGGAACCCTTGGAGAGCCACACTTGCGCGACGCCGGCCGCCGCGGCGGTGCGCAGAATCGTGCCGACGTTGCCGGGGTCCTGAATATTTTCGACCAACAAACAAAATCGAGCCGGCGCAGCAACGGTCGGCGAAGGCGTTCGCACGACGGCGAGCATGCCGATGTCGGGCGGCATCGCCGTGACGCTCGCAAACATCCGCGTCGAGACAATCAAAACGTCGGCGGACGCAACACGATCGACCAGAGCCGCAACACTCGGTTTGGCGAGTGCGTCCTCGATGACGATCAGCGTTTCCGGTGCGCCGACGCGCTCGATGTAGACGGCGATCAGATGGTCGCCCTCGAGAACGCAGCGACCGCTTTTGCGACGTTCGCGCGACGACTCGACGAGCCGTACGGCCTCCTTGAAGCGCGGATTGTGTGGCGAGCTGATGCGCGGCATCGCAGCTCGCGCTCGGCCTGTCTAGCGCTTGACCGACGGCCGCGCAGCCGGCTTGGCGCCGGAGCCGTTCGATTCGAGCTGGAACAGCACTTCGTCGTGCTTGATCATGCCGAGCTCGCTGCGTGCGCGTTCCTCGATCGCCTCGAAACCGGTTTTCAGATCGCGGACGTCGGCGTCGAGCGCTTCGTTACGCGCCTTGAGCTGTTCATTCGCCTGGCGTTGCTGCGCCAGTTGGCGATCGTATTCGCGCACCTGCAACCAGCTTCCTTTTCCGAGCCACATCGGATACTGCAACGCGACGATCAACGCGATCAGGACGTAGGAGAGGATGCGCACAGTTAAGGTCTGTTCAGCGCAGGTTGAAGAACGCCGAACGGCCGGCGTAGCGCGCGGCATCGCCCAGGCCCTCTTCGATCCGCAACAGTTGATTGTATTTCGCAATACGATCGGAGCGCGACAGCGATCCCGTTTTGATCTGCCCGGCGTTCGTGCCAACCGCAATGTCGGCGATCATCGAATCCTCGGTTTCCCCTGAGCGATGCGAGACGACGGCGGTATAGCCCGCGCGATTGGCCATCGTGATCGCCGCGAAGGTCTCCGAGAGCGTTCCGATCTGATTGATCTTGATCAGGATCGAATTCGCGACGCCGCGCGCGATTCCTTGTTTCAGAATCCTGGTGTTGGTCACGAAAATGTCGTCGCCGACGAGCTGCACCTTTTTGCCGAGGCGCTCGGTCAGATGGATCCAGCCGTCCCAATCGTTCTCGGCCATGCCGTCTTCGATGCTGATGATGGGATATTTGTCGGCCCACGTGGCCAGCACGTCGGCGAATTGTTCGGAGGTGAGCGCACGATTTTCCGCCTCGAGGCGATAGGCGCCCTCCTTGTAGAATTCGCTCGCCGCGCAGTCGAGTCCGAGCGCGATGTCGGTACCGGGCGTGTAGCCGGCCTTGTCGATGGCGTCGAGCAACAGTTGCAGTGCGGATTCGTTCGACGGCAGATCGGGCGCGAAACCGCCTTCGTCGCCAACCGTCGTCGGCATGCCGCGCTCGTCGATCAGCTTCTTCAGCCGTTGAAAGACCTCGGCCCCGTAACGGAGCGATTCGCTGAACGTCGGCGCACCGAGCGGGACGATCATGAACTCCTGCAGATCGATCCGATTGTTCGCGTGCGCGCCGCCGTTGATGACGTTCATCTGCGGCACGGGCAACTGCATTTCACCCGCGCCACCCAGATAGCGGTA
>DASXPO010000161.1:0-17666 GCA_036493535.1 Casimicrobiaceae bacterium | reverse complement strand
AACAGCATGATCAATCGGGTCGGCAGCACCTACGTGCATCGATTGATGGAGACCACCGGCGGGAAGCCGCATGAAATCGTCCGCGCGTATCTGCTTTCGCGGGAAATCTTCGGCTTCGTGCCGCTCTGGCAGGCGATCGAGTCGCTCGACAACAAGGTCGACGACGCCGTCCAATCGTCGATGCTCGTCGATTCCAGCCGTCTGATCGAGCGTGGAACGACGTGGTTCCTGCGCTCGCGCCGCCTGGGCGGCGACATGGCGGCGACGATTGCGCAATTCACGCCGCGCGTGGAGGCACTCGCGACGCGGTTGCACAAGCTGATCGACGCCGGCGATCGCGCACGCATCGATGCCGCAGTCGGCTCGTACGTCGCGAGCGGCGTTCCGCAAGCGTTGGCGGCGCGCGTCGTCGCGCTGGACACGCTGTACTCGACGCTCGACATCGTCGAAGTCGCCGATGCGACCGACCGTCCGGTCGAGCTGATCGCGGAAATCTACTTTGCGATCTCGACGCAGCTCGGCGTGCCTTGGATGCGCGAAAAAATAGCGGCGTTGCCCGAAGACCAGCATTGGCGGATGCTCGCGAAGAGCGCGATGTTGGACGACCTGTCCGGCCTGCAGCGCTCGGTGACGAGCGAAGTCATCGTCGGCGGCGGCGATCTCGCGACGCCGGCGCGACTGATCTCGGCATGGCAGGATCGCAACCGTCGTGCGATCGAGCGTGAAGCGCAGTTGCTGACCGAGCTCCGCGCGGCGCCGGCAATCGATCCGGCAATGCTATCGGTCGCGTTACGTGAGCTGCGAAGTCTCGGATAGTGCGCAAATCACGTCTCGAGAGGCCCGGTGGCTACCTTACTGGACGCGAGCCACGCAACGTCTGTCCACGAATCCGAAATGCGAGGATCTGACCGGCAATCGATATCGCGCGGCCTCGAGGGCGTGCGCGGGCGAATCCAAGCCCTCACGCGTGGTTAGCCTGTACACGGTTGGACATACGTCGGGCCAGGGACCGTCACCTAATCGGGTATTTGGCGTAATGATCCATGCGGCTGCTTTTCTATCAGAGGCGGCGAGGCGCCGCGCTTGAGGTTGAGCAGGTTGCCGCCAAGAATGACCGCCGCACCCATGATGGTGAAAACGTCGAAACGCTCGCCGAAGACCAGCGACGCCGCAAGCGCGGTGAGCGGAACGCGAAGAAAATCCAGTGGCACGACGGTCGTTGCGTCTGCATGACGCAGTGCGTGCGCCATGCAGAAATGTGAATACGTGCCGCAGACGGCGATGACGGCGATCCATGGCCAAGCTGTCGCCGGAGGGGTCTGCCACAGCATCGCTGCCGGGAAGGCGCCGATGACGGACTGGATGATAAGCATCCAGAAGATGATGGACACGACACTTTCCGTCCGGGTCAACGACTTGACGAGGATGATCGAGCCGGCAAAGCCGATCGCCGCCAGAAGCGCGACCGCCTGCCCGACTTCGACGTGGTCGAGCCCCGGCCGGACGATGATCAATACGCCGACAACACCTAAGGCAACGGCCGCAATGCGCGCGGTCGTCATTCTTTCGCCCAGGGCGACAACAGCCAGCAGCGCGACCCAGACCGGTCCAGTGAATTCGATCGCAACAACTTCCGCGATCGGAATCATCGTAATCGCGAGGAACCAGAGGAACTGCGCCGCATAGTGCACGGCATTGCGGGCAACGTGGCGTCCGAAGTGACGAGTTCGCACTGCGCCCAAGCCGCCTGCCACAGCGATCATCGGCATGAACAGCACGATGCCGAGAAGCGAGCGGAGTTCCATGATCTGGAACACGTGTAGAAGTTTGCCGGCCTCGCGCGCAGCAACGGCAAGCAGGACCATGGCGGTCAGCCAGCCGGTCATCCAAAGGCTGGCGAGAATCGTGGAAGAAGAACGGTTGCTCATAACTCTGCTTGCTGCGATGGAGCTGAGGATCGCGCCGATGGGATCCGTGTCGCGCAACGGTCGCGGGCACCTCATTGCGCATGAACCAAAGTATAGTGTTTACACACGGTGTCGCAACCAGCGACTCGCTCCCATGCGCTCTGTACTCGACGCAATGCTCGTCACGCGATGCCTCGCGTGGATCCTTACCGGCGCGATCGTACTGGTCGGTTGTGACGCCCAGCATCCGGCCAATGCGCCCATCGCTACGCAGGATCTCACCAAGGGCTACCGACTCCAGCGGGTCAAGGCCGATCCCGACAACCCCGGCGATGTGTTGGTCATCCTGACCTTGTCGGGCGGAGGTACGCGCGCGGCGGCGCTGGCGTACGGAACCATGGAAGCGCTGCGGGACGTTAAGCTCAGGATCGGCGGACGAAGCCGCCGGCTGCTCGATGAGGTGGACGTCATCAACGCGGTGTCCGGCGGCAGCATCGTCGCGGGCTACTACGCGGTCCATCGGGAAGGACTCTTCCGCGATTTCGAGTCCCGATTCCTGAAGCGCGATGTGGAGCGTCAGATCCGCGCGGAGGTCTTTGCCAATCTGCCGCGGCTCGCCCAGCCGCGATTCTCCCGCGGTGAACTCCTCGCTGAATACTTCGATCGGGAACTGTTCGACGGCGCAACGTACAGCGACCTGGCGCGCGGCAACATGCGGCCATACGTGGTCATCAACGCTTCCGCTTTGGCGACCGGTGCGCGGTTTCCGTTTACGCAGGCGCAATTCGACCTGCTCTGTTCGGACCTGGGCAGCGTGTCAGTCGGTCGTGCGGTCGCCGCGTCCGCAGCGCTGCCACCTTTCTTTGGCGCGATCACTATCGACAGCTTCGCTGGCTCCTGCGGTCCGGTGTCGCTGCCGGAGATCGCCGCGAAGACCGATTCGACCACGCCAACTCGCGCTGTCCGTCTTGAAGAAGCCCGCACCTACCTGGATCGTTCGCGACGACCGCACGTCCACTTGGTCGACGGGGGGCTGATCGACAACCTGGGGTTGCGCGTGGCAGGCGATTTCGCGGTCGAGCACGGGGGATTCTTCGAGCTGGTGGAGGCCCTGGGCTATCGCGACGTTTCCCATGTAGTTTTCATCTCGGTCAACGCCGAGACCGCGTCCAACCATGCGATTGATCAAAACGCCAATACGCCGAACTTCTTCCAGACGATGAATGCGCTCAAGTTGCCGGGGTCGGCGCATTCCTCGGAAGTGGCCGAGCAACTCCGGGCCAGTTTCGAGGGTTGGCGCAACGACGTGAGGAAGGCGCGCCAGGGCACGAGCGGCGCGGCGGGCAGGACGGAGGGCCCGCAGTTCTATTTCATCGATGTTTCGCTGCAAGGCATCGCCGACGAAAGCGAGCGCAACAGCTTTCAGACCATTCCAACCGCGTTAACACTCGACGCTGCGACCGTCGACCGCCTTCGCGCGGTCGCGCGCAAGCTGTTGCTGGGGTCGCCGGATTTCAAGAAGCTGGCCGCGGATCTGGGGAGCTGATTACCATGGGTTAGTCGAGCAGAGGCGACTCTTCAGCCCGGTAGTCGCACCCTCGCCAGACGCCGACGTTTCACGAGCGTCGCCAGCAGCAGACCGGCCATCGACAGCGCAACCGCGTAGCCCTGTGCGTTGAGGACCGCGTCGCCGAAGGGTTCGTCGCTGCCGACCAAGGGCCCGAAACCCCGAACAGTCTGCGTGATGGCGATCAGCGCCGCGACCAGCACCGCCAACGTCGCGCCGCGGGCCCCCCACAGCAGCGCGACGAGGACGAAGAGCATGACCGAAAGGCAAGTGAAGCCAGCCGCAACCCACCCGGGATTTCGGCCAGCGTGAACTCCGAATAGCGCATGGACGCAAAGCACGAACAGCGCACATGCCACCGCTCCGCCGGCGATCGAAAGCAGCGTCCGGATGTCCGGGCGCTTGAGTTGGAGCTGCGCCCACGCCGCGATAAAGGGCGCGAGTAGCAGCGTGGCGGCGAAATTCCCTACCAGCCAGACGCGCACCGTGCGCCAGACGTCGGCCCGTCTGGTGAAGTAATCCCACGAGCCGATTAACACCGCGCCCGTGAGCGCCAGCGCGAACCCTCCGGCGATGACCGCGCCGACGTCGCGCGGCGATTCAAAACGCAGCGGCGTCGCCGAGAGCCTTGCCGCCACCAAGCCGCCGACGACGGTCACGACGGCCTCGATGAGCGCATAGCCAAATGATTCGCCCAGCGACGAACCCACCAGCGGTTCGAAGATTAGCGCGCCGAGAAAGGCGCCGGCGATCACCGGCGTCCAGTCGGAACGAACCCGGCCCAGCACGAGGCCGAGCCCGAGGCCGCTCGTGAGCCACACACTCCACGCGTCTTGGTCCGAATACGCGAAAAAGGCGGAGAACGCGCCGAGCGCAAGGTACGCCACGGCAACGACGATGACAGTCTGTACCTTGTCCAAACACGACTCCTGGTGCCGTCGCGACAGGGACACACGAACGTCGCCCGGTAAGCCCGTTCGCCGGTGTGGTCGCAACGTCGGTACTTTCCAAATTATAGGCGGCGGGTGGTCGGACCGTTCGCGATCACGATCCGAGCATTCCGTGCCCAGCGGAGGTAATGGCCGAGAAAAGGCAAGGTCATCCGCCGATCTCGTCGATGCCGGGTTGGTTCGGACTCAACTCGGCATTGTCGAAAGCAAACCCTTAAGCAGGCGTCAATGCGACAGTGCGGCGTTGAGCGCGTTGACGAGCGGCCCGAGTTTCGGCGGGCTCGCTTCGAGCGTTGGACTCAAGCCGACGTCGCGCAGTGCCGTTGACGCAACCGGTCCGATCGAGGCAAGGAGTGTTTGGGCGAGATCGGCGCGCAGCGCATCGGCGCGTCCGAGCTTCGTAGCGAGGGCGAAAAGATTACGAACTTGCGCGGCGTTGGTAAACGTCACGGCATCGACCTCGCGTCGTGCGAGCGCATCGATCAAGTCGATCAGCGGCTTCGTATCCGCGGGAAGCGCCCATCGGTACGTCGGAATCTCGACGACTTCCGCGCCGCGTGCTTTCAGCGCATCTTCGAGCTCGACGTTGGTGATTCCGTAACGCTGAACGAGAACGCGTGCGCCATCGATGGCGACCGACTGCGCGGCATCGAGCACCTCGCGCGTCGTGAATGGATCGCGAGCCGACAAATCGATGCGCACGTGGCGCGCTCGCAGCGCCGCCGTCGGCTTCGGTCCGCGCACGGCAACGGTCTGTTCCGCGAGAATTGCCAGAAGATCGTCGGTGATGCCGAGGCGGTCCGTCGCGGCGAACAGCGCCTGCGTGCCGGCGCCCGTCTGAAAGATCGCGAGCCTGGCCGGATGCGCGCGTAGATCGTCGACGAGGCGTTTGACGAACGCCGGATCGACATCCGGAACTTCGGAAAGCGCCGGCGCGTGGATCGGGATGCCGCCGTGCTTGGCGACGAGCTCGACCATCTGGCGGCCGAGGCGACTTTCGAGGATGGCTACGCGCTTGCCGCGCATCAGGGCTGGGAACGGGCCCTACGCCGGAAAATATACGCGGCTGATGACGATGAGGATCGCCATCAGCACGACACCGAGTCCCAGACTCCAGCCGATCAGCTTTTTCTCGATCGGAAGCAGCGGCTCATTCGGCATCTTGCCGAGCTCTTCGCGCAATTGTGGTTCCATCTCGAGTCCTTTCCGATCGGTTACGGCGCAAGCGGCGGCTTGACGCCGGCGAAAAAGATGAATGAGATCGCGAGTCCGACCCAGATGACGAAGCCGAACAGCGACAACAGGTAGACGGCGGCCAATCGACCGATTCCTTCAGCCCACAGCTTTCGGAAATCGGACATCACGCCGATCGTGAAAAACGTCAGCACGAAGAAAATGCCGCGGAACGTGTTGGCTTCGCCCATCGCCGACTTGATCTTGGCGGTGAAGTCGGGCGTTGCGCCGATCGCCAGGACAAGAATGATGACGAACGTGACGACGTAGCCCAGGATGAACTTCGGGAAGCGCTGCCAGATTTCCACGGCACGCGCCTTGTCGCCTTCGCGCACGTTCAAGTGCCGCGTCCAGATGTACGCGAGGACGAACGCCCAGACGCCGATGAAGATGTCGATGAAGACCTTGATCGTCGCCGTCGTGCCGAGTATCCAGCCCCTCTGGTAGTTGATGCCCTGCGCCGCCGCGTTCGAAAGAATCAGCGCCTCCGTGATGCCGCCGCTCGCGAGCGCGGCGCCGTCGGTCTTGACCGCGAGTCCCATCCACGCGCCGGCGACCATCGGCTCGTGACTGAGAAACGCTTGTGCGGCGAACGGCAGAACCAGGAGCTCGACGACGGCGAAGATGACGACGAGCGATGCGACCATGATCGGCACGACCGGTCGCGCGCGAATCGCGCTGCCGGTCGCGATCGCGGCCGATACGCCGCAGATCGAGATGCCGGACGCGAGCGGCGCCGCCCATTCGCGGCTGAATCCGAACCATTTGCGCGCGACGTAGTAGACGACTGCCCAGTAGATCAGGTACGCCTCGACGATCGCTGCGAATCCGCGGAACATGAGCGATGTCGCCAGCGATAACTTCTCCGCCGCCGTGATGCCCAGGAATCCGCCGAGGATGACGATCGCCGTCTTGATGTACCACTCGGGGCGAATCGCTTCCTTCAACCAGCGTGCGAGCCCCGGCATGAAGTTGCCGATCGCGAGACCCGCGATCAACGCGACGATGAAACCGCCCTCGTTGGTCAATCGCAATGACCAGTCGATGCCGAATTTCTTGAGATCGGCCGGCGTCGTCACCGCGAGATTCGCCTGACTCCCGATAATCCAGCAGAGGTAACTCAGCGCGAATACGACGGTGAAAGAAAGCGCAAACCGCGCAACGTTCGCGCGGAGCGCCGCGGCGCCCGCGGTCATCAACGCGAGCAGCACGACGTAGGTGACGATGAGCGCACCGACGCCGCCAAGCCCGGCATACGCCTTGGCCGCCGGAGCGAGCGCTTTGGAGAGATCGGTCCAGATACTCGTCGTGACGACCCAGCCGAGGATGTCGGCGCCGCCGAGAACGCCGAGCGATAAGACGAATATCAAAAGGCCGATGACAACGGCAAGCCAATCCTCCGTCCAGGGTGTCGTGGTGGTTTGAAGCTCCGCTGCGGGTGCTGTCGTCTCCATGGTTCCCCCATTGATGCCGCTACGTTATCGGTATTTCCTCCTGAACATAACGAACTCCGCCTTTGCCCTTTATAGCCGTCCGGAATGAGCTGCCGCGGACATGTCCCGATGTTGCTCCTCGATCAAGCCCCGCTTCGCGAGCATCGCCTCGACCGATGCGTCGCGACCGCGAAATGCGCGATACGCCGCGACAGGGTCGAGCGTTCCGCCTGCCGCGTAGACATGGCGACGCAATCGGTCGGCGAGCGTCGGGTCGAAAACATTTCCCGCTTCGACGAACGCCTCGAAGCCATCGGCATCGAGGACCTCGGCCCACATGTACACGTAGTATCCGGCCGCATAGGCACTGCCCGAGAACAAATGACCGAAGTGCGGTAACCGGTGGCGCATCACGATCTCGCGCGGCATGCCGATCCGTGCAAGCTCCGCTTTCTCGAATGCGCCGATGTCGACGCCTTGCGGATTATCCTGCGCGTGGAGCGCCATGTCGACGAGCGTCGATGCGACATATTCGACGGTTTCGAAGCCCTTGTTGAAGCGCTCCGCTTGCTGCAACTTGTCGACCAGCGCCTTCGGGATCGGCAAGCCGGTTTGAAAGTGGCGGGCATGGCGTTGCAGCACGTCGGGAACGAACGCCCAATGCTCGAAGATCTGCGACGGCAACTCGACGAAATCCTGCAGGACGCGCGTCCCCGACAGCCTTTCGTAGGTGACTTGCGACAGGAGCCCGTGTAGCCCGTGCCCGAATTCGTGGAATAACGTGCGGACGTCATCGGCGGAAAGGAGCGTCGGCTCGCCGTCGGGCGCTTTCGCGAAATTGTTGTGGTTGACGATGATCGGCAACACGTCGCCGTCGACCCGCGACTGGCGGCGATACGCGCTCATCCACGCGCCGCCGCGCTTGGTCGGCCGCGCAAAATTGTCGGCCAGGAAGATGCCGATCATTCGATCGTCGCGGTCGCGGACTTCGTAACCTCTCACGTCGGGGTGATACAACTCGAGATCGGGTCGAGCGACCAATCGCACGCCGAACAGGCGGTGCGCGCAATCGAACGCCGCGGCAACCATCTGGTCGAGCGGCAAGTAAGGCTTGATCGCCGCTTCATCGAAATCGTAGCGCGCCTTCCGCACCTTCTCGGCGTAGTAACGCCAGTCCCAAGGCTCGATCACGATGTTCTCGCCGCGGGACAATGCCAACGCGCGCAGCGCTTCGCATTCAGCGGCTGCCTTGGCCTTCGCCGGCTCCCAAACTTCAGCGAGCAAATTGGCAACCGCGCCCGGCGTCTTTGCCATCCGGTCGACAAGCGCGCACTCCGCATAATTACGGTATCCCAAGAGCGTCGCCTGCTCGTGGCGAAGGGCGAGAATCTCGCGTGCGATCGGACGGTTGTCGTGCGCGCCGGCGTTTTCTCCACGGCGCGTCCAGGCATTGAACGCCTGCTCGCGCAGATCGCGCCGATCGGAAAAGGTCAGGAACGGCACGATCAGCGATCGACTGAGCGTAATCATCCAGGCATCGGAAACGCCCCGCGCGCGAGCGGCTTCGCGCGCCGCGCCGCGAACCTGGTCCGGGAGTCCGGCCAAGTCGCGTTCGTTTCGCAGCACCAAGCCATCGCCCGATTCGTCGGCAAGTACGTTCTGGCTGAACTGCGTCGTCAGCGTCGCAAGGCGCGCCACGATCTCACCGAGACGGTGCTTGGCGGACGCAGACAGGCGGGCGCCCGCCAGCGTGAAGTCCAGATGGAGGCGTTCCAGCAGGCGCCGGTCCTCGGCGCGAAAGGGCACGTTATCGCGCTCGGCGTGCAAGCGATCGAGGCGTGCAAAGAGTTTCGGATTCAATCGAATCGCGCTGTGGTGCGCAGCGAGTAGCGGCGCCATTTCGCGTTCGACCGTTCGCAGCTCGGGCGACGTTTCGGACGCGCACAGGTTATGGAACAACAGCTCGACGCGGGTCAGCGCACGGCCCGCGCGATCGAGCGCCGCCGCCGTGTTCGAAAATGTCGGCGCGTCCGTGTTGTCGGCGATCGTGTCGACCTCGATGACGTGCGTGCGCATCGCGGCTTCGAGCGCCGGCTTGAAATGCTGGGGACGCACGCGCCCGAACGGCGGCAGCTCGTACGGTGTGCGCCACGGCTGCAACAACGGATTGTCGGCGAGGTCGGCCATATGAAAAGCGATCGGAAATAGCGCGATTCTACTGCACCGGGTATAGTCGGCGCGCGCCATGGCCACGATTCTACGGCCGCCTTTGACGGCGGCGCCCGCACCGACGCCGATGTCGACCGCTCAACGCGTGACGCTGGTGGCGACGGGTCTCGGTTTGTTCATGATCTACCTCGATGCGCTGATCGTGAACGTGGCGCTCCCGGTCATCCAAGCCGATTTCCAAGTCGGCGAATCCGGCCTGCAATGGGTGGTGACGACGTATAGCATCGGAATGGCCGTCGCCATCATGTCGGCGGCGACGTTGGCGGACCTGCACGGTCGCCGCAAGCTCTACCTGATTGGCATCGCGTTGTTCACCGCCTCGTCGATCGCCTGCGGAATGGGCCCGACGCTCGACGTATTGAACGTCGCGCGGACCGTCCAGGGGATCGCGGCCGCAACCGTCAACGTGACTTCGTTGGCGCTTGTCAGCGCGACGTTCCCCGATCCGAAGCAGAAGGCGCGGGCGATCGGCATCTGGACCGCGATTGCGAGCGCGGCGATGGCGATTGGTCCTACGCTCGGCGGCCTGCTCGTGCAAATAAGTGGCTGGCGGAGCATTTTTCTCGTCAACGTCCCGGTCGGTATCGTCGCGGTGATTCTCACGCTTCGCTTCATTGCGGAATCACGCGATCCTCGCGAGCGCCGCTACGATCTTCCCGGGCAAGTGCTGTTCGCACTGGCGGTAGGCTCGTGCGCCTACGCGGTGATCGACGGGCCCCAGGTCGGTTGGCTCTCGACGCGAATCATCGCACTGTTCGTGATCGCCATCGCCGCGCTGGTTGCGTTCGTTCGATGCGAGCGCGCAAGTCCCGATCCGATGATGGACCTTACGCTATTTCGCGATCGGACGTATTCGCTCGCGATCGCCACGATCTTTTCAGTGCTGTTCTCGATCTACGGCATGCTGCTCGTCACCACGCAGTACATGCAGAACGTGCGTGGCTTTTCGCCAATCGACACCGGTCTGCTACTTCTGCCGTTCAGCGCGACGATGACGATCACGTCGCTGACCGTCGGCCATCTCGTCGGCAAGCTCGGCACCCGGCTGCCGATTCTCGTCGGCCTCCTGTCGCTCATCTTCGGCTTGGTCATCATGATCGCCGGGATGCCAACCAGTATCGCGGTGGTCGTCGTCGGTCTCGTGTTCGCTTCATTGGGCGGCGCATCGTGTCTGACGCCGATCACTTCGCTTGCGATGACGTCGGTCCCGCCGGAGCGCGCGGGCATGGCGTCCGGAATCATGAGTGCGCAGCGCGCGATCGGATCGACAGTGGGTTTCGCCGTGCTGGGCTCGATTCTGGCCGCATGGCTCGGGACGACGCTCGATCGGGACCTGGCCGCTGCGCTTCCCGATTCAAAGCAACGCGGCGAAATCGTAGCGGCGATCGTCCACAATGCCAATCCGCGTGCGTACGCGGCCGAGATCGGTCCGGGCCGACCGATCCAAGACGAAAGCCCCGCTATTCGCGACGGCATTCTGCAAATCGCGGATGGCGACTTCGTGCAAGGCATTCGTCTTGCCCTCGCCAGCGCGGTTGCCTTGCTGGCGGTCATATTGGCGGCCGGCGTCGCGTGGTTTCCCCCGCATCGGGCGTCGATCGCGCAAGCCGAGCAGGAAGCGGCGCAATTGGAAAAACGCGAGGAAGCACCGAACGCAGAGCCTTGAGCGCGCTCGTCAGGCACGGCGATCTGCGATGACGCTAAATCGTCGCGCCGAAATCGGTTGCGACAATCGCGCCGGTCCGCGCCGATTCGGCGATCGCCTCGACGACGCGCAAATTCTGCAGCCCATCGCGCGCGCTGACGAGCGGCTGCGCCGTTCCGCGAATCACATCGCAGAAATGCGCGAGCTGTCGCTCGAGCGGATCGACGAGCTCGAGCGGCACAACGCTCGCCTCCAGCGGCTTGTGCCAGGATCGATCCGCGTCGCGAGGGTAGCGCTTGAGCGTCATCGTCGGAATGCCGAGCGAACCGAATGTCCCGGCGACGAGATAGCAGTCCTCCGTCGACGCATGCGCTTTCGCAAAGCGCGGGTCCTCTCCGGACGTATGTTCCCAGCTCCGCGAAGTCGCTGCGGTATCCGAGAGCAGGAACGTGCCGAGCGCGCCATTTGCAAAGCGAAGATTGATCGAAGCGGTGTCCTCGACGGCGAAGCCGCGAATGCCGTTGGACGAAAACGCATGGACCGCCTCAATCTCGCCGCACAGCGATCGCAAATTGCCGATCTCGTGGATCAGGTTGATCAGGATTGGACCGCCGCCCGGCTCCCTGCGCCACGCGTCGTCGAAATAACCCTCGTTGTCGGCTTTGTAGAAAAGCGCCGTTCCTGCGACGCACACGATGCGGCCCAGGCTTCCTTGGGCGATGACTTCACAGGCCTTCGACATGATCGCGCTGTGGCGTCGATGGTGTCCGACCAGGATGCTCACGTTGGCCGCTTCGGCCGCCGCGCATAACCGAATGCCCGCTTCGACCGTGTGAGCCACGGGCTTCTCGACGAGCGTCGGAACACCGGCCGCGATGCATTCGAGTGCCTGCTCCACATGGAGTTGATTCGGTGTCGCGAGGATGACGCCATCCGGACGCTCGGGTTGCGAGAGGACTTCTTGCAGCGACGGGTAAAGCGGTGCAGGTTGGCTCTTCGCAAATGGAACGGCCGAAGGGGATGGATCGACGATCGCAGCAAGGCGGCAATCGGAGCTGCGCACGACGAGCTCGACATGGCGGCGACCGATCACGCCTGCGCCCACGACGGCAATCGCGACGGGCTTCAGGCGATGCCTCTTGCCCGTACGCCCGCGGCGTCCACATCCAGGGCGCCGCGCGCTTTATTGGCTCGTTCGACCAATCGCGGTGCATCGATGCGCGCAGCAAACGCGGCGAACGCATCGGTGGGTCCGCGCCAGTACAGGTCGTCGACGTCGCGAAAGAGCGGCGCATCGACGCGTAGCGTCGCCAGCTTCTTGAACAGGAGCGCGACCTCGCGCCGATTTCCCAACACCGTGGGCGGAAAGTTTTCGATCGCACCGTGTCGATTCAGAAGTTGCGCCGCCGTTACCGGCCCTATGCCGGCGATGCCGGGATAGCCGTCGGCAGCATCGCCAACCAGCGCGAGGTAATCCGGAATCAGCGCGGGATCGACACCGAACTTGGCGCGAACGCCGTCGGCGTCCAGGATCTTCTTGCTCTTGCGATCGATTTGAACGACGCGATCATCGCGAACGCACTGCGCGAGGTCCTTGTCGGGCGTCCAGATGCATACTTTGTCGACGCGCGAGTCTTCCGCAGCAAGCGCGGCGGCTGACGCAAGCGCATCGTCGGCCTCGAGTTCGACCATGGGCCAAACGGCGACGCCCATCGCAGCGAGTGCCTCTTCCAACGGATGAAATTGCGCGCGCAGCGCCGGCTCGATGCCGTCGCCGGTTTTGTAGTCGGCCCACAGATCGTTCCGAAACGACTCGATCACATGATCGGTCGCGACGCCGAGGTGCGTGCCCTTCTGCTCGATCTTCTGCAGCACCGTTTGCAGCACCCCCACGACCGCGCCGAACGGCCGATCCTTCCCCTTCGTGAAACGGCGGAGGCCGTAGAAGTGCCGGAAGAGCTCGTAGGTACCGTCGACGACATGGACGATCATGCGCCATTATGCCGGGTCAGAACTTCGGCTTCGGCACGGTCGTCGCGATCAACGTTCCGATCGCCGTGATTGCCGCGATGCTGAAGAAGACGATGCGAAATGCATGGTCGAGCTGACCGGCGAGCGCGGCGCGCTCGTCCGCGGAGAGTTGCTGCAGGGACTCGGTTCCCGTATCCATGACATGCTGCAAAACGGCGCCGAGCGTGCCGCCGGAATGCTCGATCGACAAAAAAATAATGGCGCCGATTGCCGCGACGCCGATCGCGCCACCGATCGAGCGACACAGCGACATCGAGCCGATTGCGGAGCCGAGGGACTCGCGTCCCGCTGCGTGCTGAACCGCGACTTGCATCGGCGGCATGACCATGCCGAGGCCCACGCCGGTGAATGCCGTCAGAATCAATATGACGGTCGTCGATGCGACGCTGATTGCGGATCCCAGCGCGATCAACGTAACGGTCGCGACCGACAATCCGATGATTGGGAACAACCTCACTTCGCCGGTTCGCGATACGAGGCGTCCCGTGATCGTCGCGCCTGTCACCATCGACAACGTGATCGGCAGAAGCAGCGTGCCCGAAGTGCCGATCCCGAGCCCGCGTCCCAGCTGCAGATAAAGCGGAAGATAGAGCACGCTCGCAAAGAGCGTCGCCGCGAAACAAATCACCACCGCGTCGGGCCGCATGATCTCGGGGCGCTGCAACAGCCGAACCGGAATCACCGGATGTGCGCTTCTGCGTTCCCACAAAAAGAGACTGGCGTAACCGACAAGCACGACGGCGACCAGCGCATAGAGCCGCCAGGAATCGAACGGCAATGCGTGTCCCGCGGACGATAGCGTGAAAAGCAATCCAACTGTCGCCAGGCAGAAGAGAATCGTTCCAACGACGTCCGGGCGATAGCGTCCAAGACGCGGCGGGGCAGCGGCGGGAATCCGCCAGGCGAGAAACGCTGCCAGAACGCCGATCGGAAGATTGATGGCGAACACCGAGCGCCAACTGATGTGCTCGGTCAGGTACGCACCGAGAATCGGTCCCGACGTCGACGCGAGCGCGAAGACGCCGGCGAAGTAACCTTGAAAGCGTCCCCGCTCGCGCGGCGGAATGCTCTCGCCGATCAGCGCCTGCGCAAGGGTCATCAAGCCTCCACCGCCGAGGCCCTGCAATGCACGCGCGCCAATCAGCGTTGCCAGCGTCGGTGCCGCCGCGCACGCCGCGGATGCAACGGTGAATACGCCCAAGGCCACCAGCAGCATTTGCTTGCGACCGAAGCGATCGCCCAGGTGACCGTAGATGGGCGCGGCAATCGTGGCCGCGAGTAAATACGCGACGACGACCCACGATACATATTCGAAGCCGCCGAGGTGGCTCGCGATGGTCGGCAATGCGCTAGCCAGGATCGTCTGGTCCGCCGCGGCCAAAAACATCGCGACCATGACCCCCGGAAAGACTTGCCGGAATGCGTCGCGTACGGTGAGTTGACGATCGGCTGCCGCGTGCTGGTCAGCCGGCGCGCTCCCTGTCGTAGGTCCCGATGCACCGCCTTCGTCCATGGTGTTGTTCCGTTGAACGGCGGCCAATGGGATCCGCGCGCCTTTCAAATTGGACGTGCATCGTACGCGATGGTTTCGCGTTCAGGACCGATCGGTGCTATGGGCCCGGGCGTTCTTCGACGCTGAATCCACGCGGCGGCTTGCCGCTGCAGGCGATGTCCCACATCTTCTCGAACGCGTCCTCGAGGTTGCGGCAGAACCGTTGGGCATCGAACAGCGAATGGGTCCGGCGGTTGGCAATGAGCCTTTCGCGAACCGCGGCGAGCGCGCGCGGATCGCGCGCCAACGCAATCGCAGATGCTTCGTAGGCGGCGATATTCGGCGCGATCAGCTCGGGCAGGCCGATCGCGGTCAATAAACTTCCCGATACTCGAGAGATGAACGATCGGCCCGGACAGGTGATGAGCGGCAATCCGGCCTCTAGCGCGTCGCTCGCCGTGGTGTGCCCGCATACGGGCCAGGTATCGAGGAAGAGATCGGCGAAACCGTGGCGAGCCAAATGCTCGTCATGCGCAACACGCGGTGCGAAGACCAGGCGTTCCGGATCGATGTTTCTCTGCGCCGCTTCGCGCTTGAGATTCGTTTCAACGCGTTCATTGTCGCGAAGCAACCAGAGCACGCTGTCGGGAACGCTTCGAAGGATGCGCATCCACGTGTCGAACACGTCGGGCGTTATCTTGTAGGGCCTATTGAAGGCGCAAAAGACGAACGTATCATCGGGCAATCCGGCATCGCCCCGCGTTTGGCGGGAATCCGGTGCCGCTCGCTTGTCCTCGCTCGCTTGATAGCAACCCGGCAGTCTGGCGATCGCCTCACTATAGAATTGCTCGTCGCCGTCCGGCACCACGAATGCGTCGGCGATCAGATAGTCGACACAGGGCGAACCGAGCGTGCCGGGATAACCCAGGTAATGGACGCAAACGGATGCCGGTCTGAATTGCACGACCGGAGCCCGGCCTCGCCTCGTATAGCCGTCGAGATCGACGAGAATATCCACGTCATCGGCGGCGATCCGCCGCGCCAGGTCGGCATCGCCCAAGGCGCGCACATCATTGAAAGCGTCGAATGATCGGATCAGCCGCGCACGCAGCGCGCTTCCATCGTCGGGTCCGTACGAATACCCGCGTAGCTCGAACCGCGAGCGATTGTGCGCCTCGAAAACGCCGGCTAACAGATAAGAAGTCGCATGATCGCGGAGATCGCCCGACAAGTAGCCGACGCGAATCCGCTCCTTCTTCGCGTGCAACTTCGCGAGGACTGGAACGCTGCCGCGCGCAAGGTCGGCGGAATATCGGCGTGCGCAATCGAGCTGAATTTGCGGATCGTCGAAAATGCAGAGCGAAATAAACGGATTGGGCGTGGCGGTGCCGGCGCGCAGACTCAGCGCGGCGTTCGCCGTGCTCTCGGCCAGATGATCCCAGGCGCAACTCTTACGTTCGCACCACAGCGCTTCGACGATGGCGCGGTCGCGAAGAATCTCCTCATCGCGGTTCGTCGTCGGCAACGCAAGAACGGCCCGGTAACTCGCGAGGGCTTCGTCGACGCGCCCCAGGTCTTGCAGCGTGTCTCCGCGTTTGAGAAGGAGCGCTTGCGATCGCGGTTGGAGCCGCAACCCGCGCTCATACTCGACGAGCGCTTCGTCGATTCGGGATAGCGACTCGAGCGCAATCCCGCGATTGAGCAACGCATCCGGATAGCTGGCCTGGATCGACAACGCTCGATCGTAGCTCGCGAGCGCCTCTATAGGCTTGTTGAGTGCCTGCAACGCGATGCCGCGGTTGACGAGACCGTTCGCCAGGTGCGGGTTTTTCGCCAACGCGCTGTTGTAGCTGCCCAAGGCCTCGTCAAAACGCTTGAGCGCCTGCAGCACGTTGCCCTGATTGACCAACGCTTCCGGGTAATTCGGCTGGATCTGAATGGCTTTGCGATAGCTTGCGAGCGCTTCGTCGAAACGACGAGTGGCATGGAGCACGATTCCGCGGTTGTACAAGACCTGCGGATTCCGCGGCGCGAGCGCGAGCGCCTCGTCGTAGCTGGCTAACGCGTCGTCCAGTCGGCCAAGCGTCTGGAGGACGATACCGCGGCTGTTCAGAAAATCCGCGTTCCGGGATTCGATCGATAGTGCTTGGTCGATCAGCGCCAACGCGTGATCGAGATCGCCGCGTTGGTACTCGACGATCGCAAAAAAGTGATGCGCTTCCGCATGCAGCGGATGATTGCGGATGAGCGATTCGCAGGCGGCGCGCGCACGCGCGACGTCGCCACGGGCAAGAAGCGATTGCGCGTCCTGCAACATCCGCTTGAGCCTCGTCTCCTGTTCGTTCACAGTCGCTCGGTCAACCGGCTCGCGGGGCTCTTGTTCAAGTCGTCAGCATTCGTGCCTGAATCGAAGCCATTTTGGCATGGGGATGGTGAATCGTCTCGCGCTCGGCACAGATGTCCACAAACGCTTCGATCCAAGGATTGATCCGGTCGGGGTCCGTGACGGGCGCCATGTGCCCCGCGTCGAATGCACCGGGACGGCGACTGTCGGGGAGCGTCTCAGCCAGTACGTTCAGAATTCGCCGCACAACCGCCGGGCTGTGGCGGCCGCCGAGTAGCAGTGTCGGCCCCGCGATTGTGCGAAGCTCGGCCGGACCCGGCTGCCATTGCGAAGCTGCCTGGAAATCGAGAGGGACTTTGTCGATGCGGCTCGCAATGCTGACCTGGGCCGCGTGCGGCAGGGAGGCATAACTACCGTCGCCGCTCCAGAAATCGACAAATACTTGCGCCGCGTCCGAACGACAGCCCGCTGCGATGAGATGACGGACATGTCCGGCGAAGTGCCTTGCGCGGATCAATTCGACGTCTTGATCATCGAGCATGCCGAAGGCTACCGGCTCGTACAACGATAAGCTCGCGACACGGTCGCTCCGGCATTGCGCGAAGCGCAACGCAACCAAGGCGCCATACGAGTGACCGACCACTTGAACGCGCGTGTGCGGCTCGACGAGACGATCGAGTTGATCGGTGATGAGTCGCACTTCGTTGTCGAGCGTGAATGACGCGTGCGCGCTGGGCATGACGTTGTCGCCGTATCCGCAAAGGTCGAGTGCAATCACGCGAAAGCGCGACGATAGCCGCTCGGCGAGCGAAGTCCACTGTGATTTCGAGCTCAA
>DASXPO010000160.1:0-3771 GCA_036493535.1 Casimicrobiaceae bacterium | reverse complement strand
CTCCAGCGTCTCGCGCAAACCGGCGATTTCGATGCGCTCGTCGCGCTGGGCGCCGTGATCCGCGGTGAAACGTATCACTTCGAAATCGTCGCGAACGAATCGGCGGCAGGCCTATCGAGCGTTCAATTGGAATTCGGCATTCCGATCGGCAACGGCATCCTGACCTGCGACACCGAAGCGCAGGCGAGGGCGCGGATGGACACGAAGGGTTACGAGGCGGCGCAAGCCGCGCTCGAGCTCGCCAATCTGCTGGACGCGATCGATGAAGACTAGCCCGCGGCGGCGCGCGCGCGAGCTCGTCATGCAGGGACTTTACGAGCGGCAAATGGGCGGCGCGGCGCAGGATCAAATCGCCACCGATTTGCGCGCAAGTATGGGCCACGATCGCGCCGATCAGCCGTATTTCGGCGAATTGTGGTCGGGCGTTTCGTGCGACTACGACGCGTTGCTTGCGCGCGCCACGCCCCATCTCGATCGGAGTCCGAACGCGCTTTCGCCGATCGAAAAGGCGCTCGTGGTCATCGGCTGCTGGGAGCTCGTGAACCGTCTCGAGATTCCGTACAAGGTCATCATCAACGAAGCGGTCGAGCTGGCGAAGGCGTACGGTGGCACGGACGGCCACAAGTTCGTAAACGGCGTGCTCGACAAGATCGCCGCCGATGTTCGAGCGCAGGAGATCGCCGCGCTGACGAGAGAGCGCGACGCGCACGCGTGAACGAATTCGCGCTGATCGATCGGTATTTCCGTCGCGGGGCGCGCCATTCATCGGTACGCATCGGCGTGGGCGACGACGCCGCGGTCATTCGGCCGACGCCGGGAATGGAGCTCGTGCTGTCGGTCGACATGCTGGTCGAAGATCGACATTTTCTTCGCGGTACCGATCCGTATCGACTCGGCCACAAGACGCTCGCAGCCAATCTCTCCGATCTTGCGGCGATGGGTGCCACGCCACGCTATGCGTTGCTCGCGGGCGCGTTGCCCGACGCCGACGAAACCTGGCTCGCTTCATTTTCGCAAGGATTTTTCGCGCTGGCCGAGGCGTACGCCGTCGATGTGATCGGTGGCGATACGACGAAGGGACCGCGCAATTTGTGTGTGACGATCATCGGCGAGGCGCCCCCCGATGCAGCACTCCGCCGCGGCGGCGCCAAGCCCGATGACGATGTTTACGTTTCGGGCGAGCTCGGCGATGCCGCGCTTGCGCTCGCCGTGCTGCAGAAGCGGACGACGTTATCGGGAGATGAATTGTCACGCGCGCAGGCAAGACTCGAGGTGCCCGAGCCGCGGGTCAAGTTGGGGGAACGCCTGCGCGGAATCGCGTCCGCGGCGCTCGACATCTCGGATGGGTTGAGCGGCGACCTCGTGCACATTCTGGATGCATCGCACGTGGGCGCGGCGATCGAGCTCGCGCGGATTCCACGGTCGCGTGCGCTCGACGCCAAGCTTGCCGGTGCCGAATGCGATCTGGCACTCGCGTGCCTGCTGGCCGGCGGCGATGACTATGAGCTCTGCTTCACTGCACCTCCGGCCATGCACGATCGAATCGCGTCGCTCTCGCGCGACCTCGATCTTCCGTTGTCGCGCATTGGGACCATCACCGGCGGGCCAGGGTTGAAAATTTTGGACGATCGCGGAAACGCTCTGCCCGATATACCGCGTGCGTTCGACCACTTCGCATGAGTGCGGGGGTCGAATGACGGTTGCCTCGCCCACGCCGCGTTTTTTGCTTCGCCGGCCCGCGCACTTCATCGCACTCGGATTCGGCAGCGGTCTCGCGCCGTTCGCGCCTGGAACGTTCGGAACGCTCGTCGCGATTCCGATCGCCGCCGTGCTGCGCATGTACGCGAGCGACGTTGTCTTCGTGGCTTGCATCGCCTTGCTGTTCGCGCTTGGCGTTTGGGCATGCGACGCGACGAGCCGCGATCTGGGTGTTGCCGATCATGGCAGCATCGTGATCGACGAGGTCGTTGCGTTCTTGATCGTCCTCTATTTCGTCGGCGGCGATCCGCTGCGCCAAGCATTCGCTTTTCTGCTGTTCCGCGTGTTCGACATCGCGAAGCCTCCACCGATCCGCCAGGTCGATGCGACGCTCAAGAACGGCTTCGGCGTCATGCTGGACGACGTGCTCGCAGCGGCTTACACGCTGTTCGTATTCGCGATCCTCGTGCGGGTCATGGGAAGCAGCTGATGGACGGCATCGAGCTGCGGCGCATCGAAGAGGCGGGGTTGAATGCGCTGCAAACGCAGCAGCAGCTTTTCTACGACGGGTGGCTGTTGCGCCTCTCCCCCGGGAACGCCAAACGGGCCCGCAGCGTCAATCCCCATTTCGGTTCGACGTTCGCAGTCGAGAGCAAGATAGCCCACTGCGAGCGCGTTTATGCCGGGCGCGAATTGCCGACGCTGTTCCGGATGACGCCGTTCGCGCTTCCGGCCGATCTCGACGACGTGCTCGCGCGCCGTGGCTACGTCGTCTTCCAGCCCACGCACGTTCAAGTCGCCGCGCTCGAGCGTCCACCGGATTTGGCGATCGACAGGGACATCGAGCTCGCCGCGCCGGCGATTGGAAATTTCGTCGACGAAGTAGCGGCGCTGCGCGGATCGTCGGCCGAGCAGCGCGCGGCGCATCTCGAGCGCCTTGCGCGTACGCCGCTGGCGACACGCGCGCTGGTGGCGCTTCACGACGGGCGCGCCGTCGGTTGCGGCCAACTCGCGCTCGACGGCGATCTCGCCGGCGTCTACGACATGGTCACGGATGCCGCATTTCGGCGTCGTGGTGTCGCAAGCGCCATCGTCGCCGAGTTGTTGTCGTGGGCGTGGCAACATGGTGCGACGTCGGCGTACCTTCAGGTCGATGCGGCGAATGCGCCGGCGCTCGCCGCCTATCGCCGCTTCGGATTCGCGACGGCGTATACGTACCATTACCGCGCTCGGCCAAACGAATGCCGCTGATCGAATCTGACGTGGAAGTCCTGGCCGCCGACCTCGGCGCGCGTTTGCTCGCGTTGCGTTGTTTCGTGACCGCGGCGGAATCGTGTACCGGCGGATTGGTTGCCGGCGCGATCACGGCGATCGCAGGAAGCTCCGACTGGTTCGACCGCAGCTTCGTCACGTATTCGAACGAATCGAAACGCGAGCTGCTGGGTGTCGACGAAGCGATCCTGCGCGAGCACGGCGCCGTTTCGGAGCCGGCGGCGATCGCAATGGCAGAAGGCGCGCTAAAGCGCAGCAATGCGATGCTGAGTGTCGCGATCACCGGCATTGCCGGTCCCGGCGGCGGCACGCCGTCGAAGCCGGTGGGCATGGTGTGTTTCGCATGGGCGCAGCGGGATGGGCCGACGCTCGGCGCCACGCACCACCTTGCAGGCAATCGCGCCGAAGTGCGTCATGCATCCGTCGCGATCGCGCTCCGCGGCCTCATCGATCTCGCTTCAAGCCGCTGACCGCGATATGAGAGGCACATGCGCTACTCGGTGCAAAGACCCGCAGTCGGTCCCCGGCTTCTGTAATTTTTTGGTCAGGAAGGGTTCATCGCAAAGCCCGATAGACCGTCCGAATTAAGCCATCCGGCCACTGGATCGAACGATCGTTCTATGCCATAATCGGTCCCGAAATTGCCGAAAAACACGGCTCACGCCCCAATCCGGACCGACGAAAGGCCTCAAAATGACGCTCTCGACCGCAGGACTCCCCATGGACGACAACAAGGGCAAGGCGCTGGCCGCCGCTCTGGCCCAGATCGAGAAGCAGTTCGGCAAGGGCTCGATCATGCGG
>DASXPO010000159.1:0-4008 GCA_036493535.1 Casimicrobiaceae bacterium | reverse complement strand
TGACCCATACGGCGCGGCGCACACCGGTCCGATGGCGCTAGACGGCGGATCGGGCAGATAGCGATGCCCGGGAAGAAACGGCGCGAGATGCGCTTTACATGCAACCGGACCGACGCCCGGACCGCCGCCGCCGTGCGGAATACAAAACGTCTTGTGCAAGTTGAGATGCGAAACGTCGGCACCGAAACGTCCCGGCGCGGCAAGTCCGACGAGCGCGTTCAAGTTCGCGCCGTCAACGTAGACCTGACCGCCGTGCTCGTGGACGATCGCGCAAATCCGATCGATGCCCGACTCGAAAACGCCGTGCGTCGAAGGGTACGTCACCATGATCGCGGCCAAGTCGTTTGCGTGCTCGCGCGCCTTTTTCGCCAGGTCGTCGAGGTCGACGTTGCCGTTCGCGTCGCAGGCGACGACGACGACGCGCATGCCCGCCATTTGCGCGGACGCCGGGTTGGTTCCATGCGCGGACGCCGGGATCAGGCACACGTCGCGGGCGGCGTCGCCGCGGCTCGTGTGCCAGGCGCGAATCATCAGCAAGCCTGCGTATTCGCCCTGCGATCCGGCGTTCGGCTGCAGTGACACGGCGTCGTAGCCCGTCGCGGCGCAGAGCATGCGTTCGAGATCGGCAACCAGCGCGCGATAGCCCGCGGTTTGGGACGCGGGTGCAAATGGATGCAACGCGCCGAACTCGGGCCATGTGATCGGGATCATCTCCGAGGTCGCATTGAGCTTCATCGTGCACGACCCCAGCGGAATCATTGCGCGATCGAGCGCGAGATCGCGATCGGAGAGCCGCCGCAGATAGCGGAGCATCTCGGTCTCGGATCGATGACGGTGAAACACCGGATGCGTGAGATAGGGGGACGTGCGGCGGAGCGTCTCGGGTAGCCCGTCGGATGCGAGCGGCTCGATGTCGGCGATCGTGAACGGCGCATCGGTGCCGCCGATGACTTTCCAGAGACGGACGATATCGTCGCGCGTCGTCGTTTCATCGAGCGACACGCCCAACGTAGCCGCATCGACGATGCGCAGATTCACGCCGGCGGTCTCCGCGCGAGAGAGAATCGATCCCGTCTGCGCGTCGGACGCGAATGTCAGCGTGTCGAAGAACGCGCGTTGCGCTGTATCAATGCCAAGGCGCCTCAAACCTTCGCGAAGGATCGCCGTAGAACGATGCACGTGCCGCGCGATCCTGGCGAGGCCGTCGGGACCGTGATAAACGGCATACATGCTGGCGATCACGGCGAGCAGCACCTGTGCCGTGCAGATATTCGACGTCGCTTTTTCGCGCCGAATGTGCTGCTCCCGCGTTTGCAACGCCAGCCGATACGCCGGCGCGCCTTGGGCATCGACCGTGACGCCGACGAGCCGCCCCGGCAGCGAACGCTTGAAGGCGTCGCGCGTCGCAAGGTAACCGGCGTGCGGTCCGCCGAATCCCATCGGCACGCCGAAGCGTTGGGTCGAGCCGACGACGGCGTCGGCACCCCATTCGCCGGGCGGCGTGAGCAGCGTCAGCGCGAGCAGGTCGGCGGCGATGATCAGATGGGCGCCCCGCGCCTTGATCGTCGCGGCGAGCGCGCGATAGTCGCGGACCTCACCCTTCGCACCGGGATATTGCAACAACACGCCGAAGGCGTCAGTCGCCGCCGCATCGTCGGCGGGGCCCACGACCACGTCGATTCCGAGTGGCGCCGCCCGCGTGCGCATGACGTCGATCGTTTGGGCAAACACGTCGTCCGCGACGAAAAAGCGCGCGCTCTTGCTCGCGCCGATGCGCCGCACGAGCGTCATCGCCTCCGCTGCGGCGGTCGCCTCGTCGAGCATCGACGCGTTGGCGATCGCCATCGCGGTCAGATCGCAGACCATCGTCTGAAAATTGACGAGCGCTTCGAGACGCCCCTGCGAAATCTCCGGCTGATAAGGCGTGTACGCGGTGTACCAGGCCGGATTCTCGAGCACGTTGCGCGCGATCACCGCGGGCGTGTGCGTGCCGTAATACCCTTGGCCGATGAACGATTTTGCGACGCGATTTTGTGCGGCAATCAAGCGCAGCCGTTCGAGCGCCTCCGCTTCGGACAAGGGTCCGGGAAGAGCGAGCGGCGCACGCTCGCGAATGGCGGACGGTACGAGCGCGTCGATTAACGCCGCACGCGAATCGAATCCCAACACTTTGAGCATCGCCGCCTGATCGTCCGCCGTCGTCCCGATATGGCGGCCGACGAACGCATCATGGCTTTCGAGGACTGCGAGCGGCGCGGTACGGTCATTCATCGGCGATCGTTTTCGTATAGGCGGCGGCATCGAGCAAACCGGCGAGCACCTTGGGATCGTTCGGGCGCAGCCTGAAGAGCCACGCCGAATAAGCGTCCTGGTTCACCTGCTCCGGTGCGCTTGTCAACGCATCGTTCACGGCGACGACCTCGCCGGCGAGGGGCGCATAGACATCGCTCGCGGCCTTCACGGATTCGACGACCGCGCACGCTTCGCCGGCCAGGAGCTTGCGCCCTAGCGACGGCAACTCGACAAAAACGAGATCGCCGAGCGCCTCCTGTGCATGATCGGTGATGCCGATCGTCACGGTGCCGTCGCTTTCGCTGCGAATCCACTCGTGGCTCTCGGTGTACTTGAGTTCGGCGGGTACGTTCATTGTTCTCTCCTTCACGATCATTCGATCAGCGACTTGCCGTTGCGGACGAACGGAGGCTTGACGACGCGCGCCGCGATTCGCTTGTCGCGGACGCACACGTCGACCGTTGCGCCGATGGACACATCGATGGGCACGCGCGCGAGCGCAATGGATTTCGCGAGCGTCGGCGAATACGTGCCGCTCGTGATTTCGCCATCGCCGTTTGATGTCGACACTTTCTGATGCGCGCGAAACACGCCGCCGGTGCCGATTCCGACCAGCCCGACGAGCTGGCGTTTTGGCTGCTGCAGTGCCAGCGCGCTCTTGCCGACGAAATCGCGCGCGGCTGCGAGGTCCACCGTCCAGGCAAGACCGGATTCGAGCGGGGTCACCGTCTCGTCCATGTCCTGACCGTAGAGGTTCATTCCTGCCTCGAGTCGCAACGTGTCGCGCGCACCCAAGCCGCAGGGCCGTACGCCCGCGTCGCGAAGCGCGGTCCACAACGGCTCGGCGCTCGGAGCGGGGACGATCAACTCGAAGCCATCTTCACCCGTATAGCCTGTTCGCGCGACGAACCAGCGATCGCCGGCGACCGCGACCTCGACCCCGGTAAACGGCTTCAAGTCCTGCGTTGCGGAGCGAAGCGCCGGCGTGGCGCGCCCGACCTTGCCGCGCGCTTGCGGACCCTGCACGGCGATGAGCGCAAGCTCCGGACGCGGCTTCAACGCGATGCGCGTCCCCGTCGCCTCATTTTGCTGGGTGAGCCAGCCGATGTCCTTGTCGGCGGTCCCGGCATTGACGACCAGCCGAAAGAAATCTTCGCGCAGGAAATAAACGATCAGGTCGTCGACGACGAAGCCGTGCTGCTCGAGCAGGCACGAATACAGCGCCCTGCCCGGCGCCTTCAGCTTGTCGACGTTGTTCGCAAGCACATAGCGCAGGAAATCGCGGGGGGCGCCCGCGGGCCCTTCGACGTCGACGGCCCGCATATGCGAGACGTCGAACATCCCGGCGTCTCGACGCACGGCATGGTGCTCGTCGATTTGCGAGCCGTAATGGACCGGCATGTCATAGCCGCCGAAGTCGACCATCCGGGCACCGGCGGCACGATGAATCGAGTGGAGGGGGGTCGTCTTCAACACGTCGATCAAGTCCCAGTAAAAAAGGGCGAAGCGGTCATCCGCATCGCCCCGTCTGTCCTTGGTACCTGAGAGATTGCGACCGGAACGACCGCGCGGTCATCCCCGTCGACGTGCCCCTTCGGTGGGCCACGCGCTTTGCGGGCGCGGAGCCACTCTCCAGATCAATCGCGTTTCGTCGCAGTCCCTTTGCCTGAGCGATTTCGGGTTTACGCCTTCGGCGGCGCTCGTCTCGCCCGATCG
>DASXPO010000158.1:0-16822 GCA_036493535.1 Casimicrobiaceae bacterium | reverse complement strand
TACGTCGGTTCAATTCCGGCCCTAGCCTCCAAGTAGAGAGCAAGAAAGATAATAGTTATTGCCCGGGTGGCGAAATTGGTAGACGCAAGGGACTTAAAATCCCTCGGCCGCAAGGTCATGCCGGTTCGATTCCGGCCCCGGGCACCAGAAGGTCACGCCGTATCCAACGTTCCGCGTTTTAGGACACGCATCGCGGGGGCTGAGCAAACCCGCGTCTTGGACCTCCTGAATCGTTTTTCCGCCGGCATCCGAAACCGCGGCAAGCGCGTCGCGCAAGAATCCTGCGATACGAGCCCTAAGTCATCGAAAAAAAAGGCCCTCGGATAACCGAGAGCCATCCCCTATCTAACCGCAATCGCGCTCGCGAACACGCGAGACCGCGGTCTGTTTTGCAGGTTATCTAAACCACCACCTGCTGTGCAAAACGTTTTGTTGGAGTGAGTAACAGGCGCAGCGAATTGTTGCCCGGAGGGGAATTGCCTGGGTATCCGATGTCGTCCGAGATTGCTGACGGACTCTCACCTACCGATCCTAGCGTTGCCACCGACGAATCCGGCGCTTTGCGGGGCTAATATCGTTCCAGCCGGGCGCCAGCGCATCGGCTTTCACCGGGCGCGAGAATGAATGCGCCCGATCCGCGTGCGCAGCGTCTCCGATCGACGCGCCTTGCGGTGCGCCGTCGCGCCCGTCGGTTCGAAAAAAATCCACGCCACTGTCGGAAAGTTTTCGTGCAAAGCTGCCTTGCATGCCGCGATCGTTTCCACCAGCTCCGCGGCGGTTGCCTTCGTATCCATCCGAGCTTGAACGGCCACGATCAGATACTCGCCGTGCTGCATCGTCACCAGATTTTCGATCTTCGCGATTCCGGGCTGCGCGTTGAGAAAAGCACGGATGGCGCGGCGCGCGCGCGGATGCGCGCTCTCGCCGATCAACAGACTCTTGATTTCGACGACCAGGCCGGACGCGACGACGATCAGCAGCACGCCGATGGCGATACTCCCGAGCGCATCGTAGAGCACGTTGTCCGTCGCGATCGTAGCGAGGAGGGCCGCGAGCGCCAACATGAGCCCCGCAATCGCCGCCATGTCTTCGCCGACGACGACGATCAGCTCGCTTCGGCGCGTCTCGCGAAACCAACGCCAAAGGCTCAAACCGCGGCGCACCTTGTCCACCTGCTTCAATGCGACGCGAAGCGAGATGCCCTCGGCCGCCATCGCAATGAAGACGATCGTGACGGCGATCCACGGCGCATCGAGCGGCGCCGGGTCGTGGAATTTCCGCACTCCCTCGTAGATCGAGAAAAGTCCCCCCAACGCGAACAAGAGGAGCGCGACGATGAACGACCAGAAGTACGTCGCCCGCCCCTGTCCCAGCGGGTGGTGGGACGATGCGGGCGCCCTCGCCTGGCGACGGCCCCACAACAGCAAGCATTCGTTACCCGTGTCGGCAAGCGAATGGAAGCTTTCGGCGAGTAGCGCCCCCGAGCCCGTAAACAGCGCGCCGAGCAGCTTGCACGTCGCGATCACGGCGTTGGCGCAGAGCGCATAGAGGATCGATCGCCCGGTGTCCGGCCGGCGCGACGTGCTGGGACGCATGAACGAAGATAATGGCTTCATCAGCCGTTAGAACGCGATGGCGCGTTTTCGATCACACGCCCTGATCGTCGGCCACTGAGGCGGGGCGGTCGGTATGGCCGATGCGCGTTGCTAGCGACGCATTCCCGGCATCGAGCCTTGTGCCATCCGCGCGAAGTCACCCATCACTTTCTGCATCGACTCGAACGCGGAGCCGCCCGAAGAGACGACGCTCTGCATCGCCTGCACGACGTCCTTCATCTGGCGGAGGTCCGGCATCATCGCCATCGCGGCTTTGGCTTCCTTGACGCCGGGGACGCCCGACATCTGCTCTTCGATGAGCGCGAACAGACGCTTCTGGATCTCGATGATGAGATCGAACATCTCACCCCAGTAGTGCATCGATTTCTCGACGGCCTCTTGCGCCGCGCCCTGCGATACGGCCATCAGCGAGTGCGCATCGCTCGCCTGTCCTACGGCGCGGGCATGCTTCTGCTGGAACGCGCGCATTTCCTCTTCGCCTTCGAACTGCTTCTTGCGCAAGCGCGCCGTGCTGTCGATGGCGGCGCTGATGACATCGAGCGCAAGCCTTGCATTGGTTTTATAGAGCTCGATCGCCTGTTCCGGGCTCATCATCTTCGGCATCTTGGCGAGTGCACCGAGATCAGGCATTCGCGACGTCGCGCTGCGCGCACTCGCGGCGGGCTGCGCTTTCGATTTCGCCACGGGGCGGCGCTTTGCGCGCCGCTTCGCTGCGGTCTTCGTTGCGCCTGCGGAGGTCGCGGCTCGTTTGCGTGCCATGTTCGCTGCTCCTTTTTTGGGTTTAGACGGGCAACACCCTCATCAAACGCCTAATCCGGCGGGTCCGTCAAGACGTTTCGTTCTCACCGCCGGGCGCGTGCGCGGCAGGGGGCATCGCATTACAATCGCCGTCCAAGTCGCGTCGCCCGCGCGCCATGAGGAGGTCCGATGCCGCGTGCCCTTGCCGTATTCGCGTTGGTTGTCGCAACGTCGACGCTTTCATTCGCGCAAACGCCGAACGCGCCGCCAGCGCCTGCGCCTCCGCCGCTGTTCGCGACGAGCAAAATCGCCGACAACGTTTACGTGTTCCGCTATGGCGGCTATCAGTCGCTGTTCATCGCGACGCCCGAGGGCGTCATCGCGACGGATCCCATTGCCTACCTGCGACCGCAGGCCGCGCAGACCTATATCGCCGAAATCCGCAAAATCACGCCGGCGCCGATCAAGTATCTCGTCTACAGTCATCATCACTACGATCACATCGCCGGCGGCAAGCCGTTCCGTGATGCGGGCGCGCTGGTCGTCGCACACAAGAATGCGCGCGCCAGGCTCGAAGCGCTCAAATATCCCGATGTCGTGCTGCCGGACATGGTCGTCGATCAGTACAGCACGCTCGAAGTCGGCGGCATGCGGCTCGACTTGATTTACGTCGGGCGCAATCATTCCGACAACTCGCTCGTCATGCTGTTGCCCAAAGAAAAAATCCTGTTCGCAGTCGACTTCATTCCGATTCAAGATGTGATGTGGCGCGACATGCCCGACGGCTACTTGCCGGACTGGTTCGATTCCCTCGATCGAGTCCTGGCGCTTGATTTCAACGTTTTGATCCCGGGGCATCCGGGACCGGGCGGCCGGATGGGCACCAAGGACGATGTGCGCGCGGCCAAGGAATATTTGACCGATCTTTCGAACGCGACGCGCGAGCTCGCCAACCAGGGCAAGTGCTTCGACGATGCGATGAAGTCGCTCAAACTGCCGAAGTACGAGAACTGGCCAAGCTACGGAAGGTATCTTCCGGGCAACGTCGAACGGTTCTGCGAATATTGGGGTCGCGGGATCTGATGGATTGACAGCGGGATGACATGAACAGCGAACAACTGCGACAACGTTTTGGACGCCGGCTGCGGCTCGGCATCATCGGCGGCGGACCGAGCTCGTGGATCGGCGAAATGCACCGGAGCGCCGCGGAGCTCGATCGCTGGTGGCACGTGGTCGCCGGCGTGTTCTCGAGCGATGCGGGGCGCTCTCGTGCCGCGGGTCCGCAGTTGGGAATCGACGCGGCGCGAAGCTACGGCGACATCGCGGAAATGCTCGAGAAGGAAGCGCGCCGTGCGGACCGCATCGACGCCGTCGCCATCATGACGCCGAACGATGCGCATTATCCGCAGGCGGCCGCCGCGCTCGATGCGGGGCTCGACGTCATCGGCGACAAGCCCGTGTCGCACGATTTCGCGCAGGCTTGCGATCTCGTTGCGCGGGCGCGGCGCAATCGGCGGCTCTACGCGATTGCGCATGCCTACTCGGCGTATCCGATGACGCGCTACGCTCGTCATCTCGCACGCTCCGGTGCGCTCGGCCCACTGCGTCTTGTCCAAGTCGAATACATCCAGAGCGGCCTCGCGACGCGGATCGAAGATACGCCGCAGACGAATCGTCTCCGGTGGGTGCTCGATCCCGAGCGTAGCGGATTGGCGCTCGTCATGGGCGCAATCGGCTGCCACGCGCAGCATCTGGCATGCGCGACGACGGGTCTCGAAGTGACGCGTGTGTGTGCCGACGTCGCCGCGCTCATGCCGGGTCGAAAGGTCATCGACTACGCGTCTGCGCTGCTCGAGTTCGATGGCGGCGTGCATGGCACGTTCACCGTGACGCAAGCAGCGGCCGGCGGCGAAAACGACATTCGGTTGCGCGTCTACGGCGAAAAAGGCATGCTCGATTGGTCGCACCGCGATGCCGGCTATCTGCGCGTGGCGATGCAAGGCGAGCCGGCGCACACGATCGGACGCGGCGATCCGGGTTTGCCGGCCGATATCATCGCCGCCGGGCGTACGCCACGTGGCCATCCCGAGGGATTGCGCGAAGCGTTCGCGAACGTCTACGCCGAGATCGCGCAGGAGCGGATCGCGCGCGAGCTCGGGGTCGAGATTGCGCAGCCGGCGTATCCGCGCATCGAGGAAGGCGCGCGCACGATGGCGTTCATCGAGGCCTGCATCGCTTCCAAGAAGAAGCGCGCATGGGTCGACGTGGCAAAGATACCGCTCCAATAAGCGATCCGCCGGGGACCGCCCCCCACGCGCGGATCGCTTCTGCCGTTGCACACGTGTTCAACGGCGCGTATGCTGCAGTCGCATTGCACACGTGTGCAAAGGAGGGCATGCCGGTGAGCGAAGCATCACGGCGCGCGTTCGTCACGGCGGCGGATGTCGCGCGACAGGCGGGCGTGTCGCGGTCGGCCGTTTCGCGCACGTTCACGGCCGGCGCCAGCGTCTCGCGCGAAGCGCGGGCGCGCGTGCTGCAGGCGGCCGATCGTCTGGGGTATCGAGTGAATCGGCTTGCGCAAAGCCTCAACAAAGCGCGGTCGAACGTCATCGGCTTGGTCGGGACCGAGCTGCAACAACCGTTTCATGCCGCACTGCTGGCGTCGCTCTCATCCGGGCTGATCGCCGAAGGATTTCAGTGCATGCTGCTGAACGCGGCGAACACGAAGCGCGAGATCGGCGCGCTGATCGCACGCGTTCTGGAGTATCGCGTTTCGGCGATCGTCGTCATGACGGGCACGCCGCCTGGACGGATCGTCGAAGAATGCCTGGATAACGGCGTCTCGGTCGTCCTCGTCAACAGGCTGCTGCAAGCCCCCGCCGTCGACACCGTCATCGCGGACCACGCCTACGGCGGCCGGATCGCCGCAGAGAGTCTGCTGTCCGCCGGATGTCGGCGATTGGCGGTCGTGTCGAGCGCCGCGCGTACGGCGAGCTTGATTGGTCGCCTCGAGGCGTTTCGCACCCGGGTAACGGCCGCCGGCGTCCCGCTGCGAATATGGCAGGAGGGCGCGGCGACCGACTATGGCACCGGCCGCCAGGCGGCGCTTGATTTGCTGGCGCGCCGAGGAATCGACGGAGTCTTTTGCGTCACCGATTTGCTCGCGTTGGGCTTTCTCGACGCAGCGCGCGCCGAGCGGGCCCGGCGTGTTCCGGATGATCTCTCGGTCATCGGCTTCGACGACATTCCGCAGGCGGCGTGGACTGCCTACCAATTGACCACGTTTCGTCAACCGGTGAGCGCGTTGTCGGCGGCGGTCATCGATGCGGTCAAGCGACGAGCGACGGATCCCCGCGCCCCGCATAGACTCGCGATGGTGCCGGTGCAACGCATTGCGCGCGCGACCGTTCGAGGGTTGGCTGCTCGGAGAGCACCGACGTGACGATTCCACTCGTTGTCGCGCATCGCGGCAGCAGCGCTTCGCATCCCGACAACAGTTGGGTCGCGTTCGAAGCCGCAGTGGCGGAAGGCGCTGATGCGATCGAGTGCGACGTCGTCGCGACGCGCGACGGCGTGCTCGCGATCCGTCATGACCTCCTGGTCGGGGATCGATTCGTAGGCGAGCGCACATTCGCGGAGCTCGAAAACGTGGAGCCGCAGGTGATCCGGCTCGACGATCTCCTCTCATGGGCGCATGCGGCACGCATCGACCTGCTGATCGAGATCAAGGAACCGGACCTCGCGGTCGCCGCCGCCACGACGATCGGCAAAAGCGCCTGGCGCGATCGGATCACCGTCGGTGGCTTCCACGCGCCCGCGCTTGCCGCAATCAAGCGCGCCGAGCCCGCGCTTCGCACGTCATTCATGCTGGGCAGCGTCGTCGGCGGAGAGGAAATCCTGCACCTCGCCCACACGTATCGCGTCGATGGCGTGCATTTGTGCTGGGAAGCGCGTGCAACGCATCCGCACCGCCTGCTGGACGCGATGCTAATCGAAAGACTCCGGCGGGCGCGCCTTGCGGTCACGCTGTGGCACGAGGAGCGCGAAGACGAATTGCGCGCGCTGGTTGCGTTGGAGCCCGATGCGATTTGCACGAACACGCCCGCTGTATTGCGGCGGATCGTCGATGCGCATCGGGAGCAGCAGTCGAACCCCGTCACCTGAGGAGGAAAGACATGAGCTGGAAATCTGCGCTTGCGGTCGCGCTCGCCGCCGCGTTCGTCGCAACGGTGGCGCCATGCGCCGCCGCCGCCGAGGACGTCGTCATCAAGGTCTGGTCGCGCGCCGATCGCTCGGGCCCGCTCCGTGCCGGCAACATCGTCGCGGCTGGCGATACGTTGAACAAGATGCTGGCCGCCATCAACAGCGACAAACGCGTCAAGATCGAACTGAACGAGACCAACGCCAAAGGCTACGACGACGACGCGCTCGATCTGCTGAAGGCGTTCGCCGTCGACAAGGGTCCCGACATCTTCGTGCTCGCGCACGAGTGGACAGGCGCGTTCGCCGAGGCGGGCTATGCGCTGAACCTGGAAGACCACATCGCGAAGAATCCCGAGCTCTACGGCGACATCATCGGCCCGTTATGGCAGGCGACGACCTATAAGGGCGCCCGCTACGGCGTCCCGCAGGACTCCGAAGTGCGGATGTTTTTCCTGAACGCCGACAAGCTGCGCAAGATGGGAATGAGCGACAAGGACATCGCGGCGCTGCCGGCGAAGGTCGACGCGGGCGAGTTCACGATGAACGATCTCTGCGACCTCGCCGGTCAGGCGGTCTCAAAGGGCGTGGTGAAGTACGGCATCCTGCATCGGCCGAACGCCGGACCCGACTTCCAGATGCTGACCGAAAGCTTCGGCATGGAGTCCTACGACAAGACTGCCGCGAAGCTCTCGGCATCGAAAGCGGCGCTGCGCAACTTCTTCACCTGGGTCAAATATTGCGTCGACAAGAAGGCGCTCTCGGCGAACAACACGGCGATGTCGTGGGACGCGATCGAGCAGGCGTCCTTCGCCGGTGAGGAAGCGCTCGTCTTCTTCCACGGCGTGTGGCGCGTGACTGACCAGATGAAGGCGCTCAATCTGAAAGGCAAGGACGACTATTTCAGGAAATTCGTCTGGATAAACGCGCCGGCCGGCAAGAAGGGCGGCAAGCCGTCGAACCTGTCGCATCCGATCGCGTACGCCGTGTCGGCAAAGTCGAAGAACAAGGACTTGGCTGCGTATATCGTCGCACTCGCGAGCCAGCCGATTCCCAATCTGCGGCACGCGGTGTCGACCAACCACACCCCGATCAACTACGGCGAGCAGTCGATGCCGGAGATCGTCGAAAAAGGCTGGGCGCTCGTCGCCGCGACGCCGATGCTCAAGTACGCGAGCTTCATGCCGAATCACCCGAAGATCGGCCAGTACAACTCGATCGTCTTCAAAGGTATTCAGGGAATTGAAACTGGACGGCTCAATCCGCAAACGGCGACCGACTTCGTGATCGACGAGTTTCAGAACGAGCTCGGGAAGGACGTGGTGATCAAGAACTAAGACTATGCCCGACTTCGCACGCGCGCAGGTCAATCGGCAGCGCGCGAACTTCGCGCTGTTCCTCGGGCCTGCGCTCGTGCTGCTCGCCTGCTTCTTCGTAGCGCCGGTGATCGTCGATATCTTCCTCGCGTTCACCGACATGGATCGCACGTTGGCGGTGACGAAGCTCACGTTCGAGAACTTCGAGCGGATGGCAACGCGCGATACGCGGCTCATCGCGTCGCTCGGCATCACGGCGATCTTCGTCCTCTCGACGCTGTCGATCTTCAATGTGACGTTCGCGTTGTTGCTTGCGATCGTCACCACCGCAGTCCCCAAGGCGCTCGGCGCGTTTTTCCAGGCGGTATGGCTGTTGCCGCGGATGAGCCCGTCGGTGGTCTATGCGCTCCTGTGGCTGTGGGTCGTCGACCCCAACGAGCGCGGATTGCTGAACCAGCTTCTCGTCCATGTGCTCGGTATGCCGCCGATTGATTTGCGCGGCAACTACCCGCTGCTGGTGATCATCCTGTCGAACGGCTTCATCGGCGCGTCGCTCGGCATGATCATTTTCACTTCGGCGATCCGCTCGATTCCCGAGCATTTGTTCCACGCGGCGCGCGCCGACGGCGCGGGCTCGCTCGCCATCGTCCGCCACATCGTCTTCCCGGCGCTGCGCTGGCCGATTTCGTACATGACGATTCACCAGACGTTGTCGCTGCTGGTCAGCTTCGAATACATCCTGCTGATCACCGGTGGCGGTCCGTTCTACGACACGACGGTGTTCTCGCTCTACGCCTATCGCCGCGCGTTCGAGAACGGTCAATATGCGTACGGCGCGGCGCTGTCGCTGATCCTGATCGTCATCGGCGTTATTGCCGCACTGGGCATGTGGCGGCTGATGGACATGCGAAAATTGCTGCAACCGCCGCGGATCGAGGTCCACTGATGCGCGCAGGCACGCTCGAGACGCCGGTCGCCGCGCCCGTCGCACACGACTGGCGTGCGCTCGCACGTCGCGGCCTGTGGCAACGCGCCCGCAGTCAATCGGCGCTGCTCGCATTCCTGCTGATCGTGTCGCTGCCGATCGTCCTGCCCTATTTCTGGATGGTTGTGATCTCGTTCACGGCACGCAGCGGCGGCGTGTCGACCGACGTGCTGTGGACGGCGTGCGCGGTGATCGTGCCCGCGGTGATGACCTACAGCGTCGTGCATTTGACGACGCCGTCGGCGCGCGTACGCACGGTCGCCGCCGCCACGCTGCTCGCGATCACCGTGGCGCTGCTCGCTGCTTTGGTCGGCGACAGGCTGCACTTCGCCAACTATCGCTTCCTGTGGCGAACGAACATCATCGAAGAAATTCGGACCAAGGCGACCGCAGGCGGCCAATTTCCCTCGGTCTGGATCGCCTTTCGCAATTCGCTCGCCCTCGCGCTGTCGCAAACGCTCATCATCCTCGCCGTCGCGTCGCTCGCCGGCTACTACATCTCGCGCTTCGCGTTCCGCGGCCGCGAAGCGTTTCTGCAGGGCATGCTCATGCTGCACGCGTTTCCGGCGATGACCTTGATCATCCCGATTTTCCTGATCCTGTATTGGGTGGGCTTGCTCGACACGATCCTCGGCGTGATGCTCGTGCTCGCGACGATCGAGCTGCCGTTCTACGTGTTCGTGATGAAGGGATTTTTCGACGCGGTGCCGTGGGACATCGAGATGAGCGCGATGACCGATGGTGCGACGCGCCGCCAAGCCTTCTGGATGGTCGTGCTACCGCAAGTGCGGGTTGGATTGATCGCCGTCGCCGTGTTCGCGTTCATCCGCGCCTGGGAAGAATACATTTTCGTCCGCACGATGCTGATCGAGAACAAGAACTGGGTGATGAGCCTGTACCTGTTCTGGGTCTCCGACGACATCATGGGGGTCGACTATGGGATCGTCGCGGCGGTATCCGTCTTTTACGTGCTACCAAGCCTTTTGCTCTACGTCTTCTGCCAGAAGTATCTGACGCAGATGACGATCGGCGGCATACGGGGGTGAGTCATGGCGCGAATCGAGCTCAAGAGCATTCGCAAGAGCTGGATCGGAGCGACGGCGGTCGAGCATATCGACCTCGCGATCGAGGACGGTGCGTTCGCCGCGGTGCTCGGACCTTCGGGTTGCGGCAAGACGACGACGCTGCTGATGCTGGCGGGCATCTACAACCCGACGGAGGGCGACATCACGTTCGATGGCGCACGCGTGAACGACGTCGAATCCCGCGACCGCAACGTCGGCATCGTGTTCCAGTCCTACGCGCTGTATCCGAGCATGACGGTGCTCGAGAACATCATGTTCCCGTTGCGCTTCAAAAAAATCGAGCGTGCGGAAGGTGAAAAGAGGACGCGCGAGATCGCTGACCTCGTTCGCATCGGCCCCCTGCTCGATCGGCGCCCGAGTCAGCTCTCGGGTGGACAGCAGCAGCGCGTCGCGCTCGCCCGTGCGCTGGTGAAGCGGCCGCATTTGCTGCTGCTCGACGAGCCGCTGTCGAATCTCGATGCCGCGCTGCGCCTGTCGATGCGTACCGAGATTCGACGTGTGCAGCGTGAGCTCGGAGTGACGACGATTCTCGTGACGCACGATCAGATTGAAGCGACCACGATGGCCGACCGCATCATCGTGATGAACGTCGGTCGCGTCGAGCAGGAAGGCACGGCGAAGGATCTCTACGAGCGGCCGGAGACGCTGTTCGTCGCGAGCTTCGTCGGGTCGCCGCCGATCAATCTGCTGGAAGGACAAGCCGCCGACGGCGCGCTTAGAGTGCGCGACGCGACGCTCAGGCTTTCGCAGCCGGCGCAGGGTCCGGTCCTGCTCGGACTTCGCCCGGAGTGCGTTCACGCGAACCGCGGCGGAACGCCAGCGCGCATCACTGCCGTCGAGCCGATGGGGCGCGAGGTGCTTTACTCGGCCGACTGCGCGCTGGGCCTCATTCGATTCCTCGAAGCGGGCGCCGAAGCGCGCCATCGCGAAGGCGAGAACGTGGCGCTCTCGTATCAATCGAGCGACGCGCTGCTGTTCGACAAGGCGAGCGGGCGACGCCTCGAAGCACGCATCGCATCCTGATCCCGACTGACGCGATGAGACTTCCGGCGCAAGGCAAGGCCCTGACGGCAATCGTGGGGAGCTACCCGAAGCCGCGCTATGTCTACCCGAAGAATGGCCGATCATTGCTCGACAGCTTCGGCTTTGCCTTCGACCGCCGCCGAGAAGAGATCGGGGTAGACGAGTTTTCGAGACGGCTGGACAGGGCTGCGCTCGAGGCCATCAAGGACCAGCAGCGGGCGGGCATCGACATCGTCACGGATGGCGAGGAGCGGCGCGGCCATTACGTCCTGCATGTCGTCAATCGCCTCGAGGGTGTGGATGCGCGCAACCTGAAGCCTATCTCGATGCGAGCAGGCACGACGCGGCAGAACGCGCCGCGCGTCATCGGGAGATTGGGCTACAAGGGGCCTCTGATTCTGGAAGAGTTTCGGTTCACGAAGAGACACGCAAGCGGCATCGCCAAGATAGGCCTTCCCGGGCCGAGCACCGTCGCTGATTGCGTAGCCGATGAATATTACGAAGGCGACCGGAAGCGGCTTGCCTTCGACTATGCCGACGCGATCCATCACGAAGTCGCAGCGCTCGTCGCGTCCGGATGCCAGGTCATTCAGTTCGACGATCCGGTTCTGCTCCGCTATCCGCAAGCAGCACAGGCTTGGGGTTTGGAAGCCCTCGAGCGTTGCTTTGCGGGACTCACGGAACGGGCGACAATGGTCGTACATATTTGTTGCGGCTATCCCAACAAGCCGCTGGAGCGCAAAGGCATCCGCTACAAGGCGAATCAGGACTATTACCGCGACATCCTGGGCTGGCTTTCGGAATCGCAAGTGGACGTCGTTTCCATCGAAGGGGCAGCGAGCAAGCTCGACGTGTCGGCATTGAGCGCCATCGGCGCCAAGAGCGTCATGCTGGGTGTGCTCGACGTCGGAGAAAACGAAGTCGAAAGCGTCGAATCCCTGGTGGCGCGTGCCGAGCAGGCGCTGGGCTTCGTGCCGAAGGACCAACTGATTCTGGCCCCGGATTGCGGCATGCTGGAGCTGACTCGCGCGAGCGCCCGACAAAAGCTCATGAACCTCTCGCTCGCAGCTCGCGCGGTCAACGAGCGGTGAAGATCGTTACCTACAATGTTCAGTTCGGACGCGGCAAGGATCGGAAGTACGATCTAGCGCGAATCGCCGGCGAAGTGCGCGCAGCCGATGTGATCGCGCTGCAAGAGGTCGACCGATTTTGGTCGCGGTCCGGGTCTGTCGACGCCCCCGCCGTGCTCGCGTCGCATCTGCCCGGTCATCACTGGGTCTACGGCGCGAATCTGGACATGAATGCGAGCTATCGCGATGCGGAGAACCGCCTCGTCAATCGACGACGGCAGTTCGGCACGATGATTCTGTCGCGCTTGCCGATCGTGTCGTCGCGCAATCATCTGCTGCCGAAATATGGAACGCTCAGCCAGCACAGCATTCAGCAGGGCGCGCTCGAAGCGGTCGTCACTACCGAGCGCGCGGGTCCCGTTCGCATCTATTCGACGCACTTGAGCCACTTGAGTCCTGCGACACGGCTGCCGCAGGTCGAAGCGCTGCTCGCGATCCACGCGCGTGCGCCGAGCGAAGGCGGCGCGTGGTGCGGCGGCCACCCCGAGTCCGAGGAAGGCTGGACCGAGGGTGGGATGCCGCCGATGCCTGCCGAGGCGATTCTGCTCGGCGATTTCAATTTCGAATACGATTCGCTCGAATACGAACGGATTGTCGGACCGATGTCGCCGAAATACGGCCGACTCAATGGCTTGACCGGATTCGTCGACGCATGGGCTGTGGCCGGCCATCGCGCAGACGAGGGCGCGACGATTCCCGAGGGCCGCCGCATCGACTACTGCTTCGTCTCAGCATCGCTCGCAGGCCGCATCCGCTCGTGCCGCATCGACGAGGAAGCCGACGGCTCCGATCATCAGCCGCTGTGGACTGAGATCGATCTATAAGCCGAGGAGAACGGCTTGACCGCCGAATTATACCAGTTATAATTTCGGTACCGAACGTTTATACGGTATCCGAGCAATGCCGCCGCGCCGTCCGTCCGCTGCCTCAATCGAGGCCCCTGCAATTCCAGCGCTGACCTCGCGCCAACACCAGATTTTCGAGTGGATTCGCCATCATCTCGAAGCGACGGGTCGTCCGCCCACGCGCGCCGAGATCGCCGCGGGCTTGGGATTTTCAACCCCGAGCTCCGCCGAGGATCATCTGCGTGCGCTGGAGAAGAAAGGTGTAATCGAAATCGAGCCTGGTGCGTCGCGAGGCCTGCGGCTGAAAAGTTTACCGGGCATGCCGCTGCAGGGAATGCTTCCGCTCATTGGACGGGTCGCCGCCGGCGCGCCGTTGCTCGCTGCCGAACATATCGAGGCGCAGTATCGCGTCGATCCGGAGCTGTTCACGCCGCGCGCGGATTACCTGCTGCGCGTGCAGGGCCTATCGATGCGCGATGTCGGCATTCTCGACGGCGATTGGCTCGCCGTGCACAAGACGAGCGAGGCGCGCTCGGGGCAAATCATCGTCGCACGTCTCTCGGGAGTGGCGGGCGATGAGGTCACCGTCAAACGCTTGCAACGGCGTGGAAAAGAGATCCTGCTCCTTGCGGAGAACCCCGCGTTTGCGCCGATTGTCGTAGACCCGAAGAAGACTCCGTTGGCGATCGAAGGTATCGCCGTCGGCATCGTCCGCAGGAATCATCGCTGGTGAAAAACTTAAGGAGAATATTTTATGGTCCAACCCATTCCCGCCGGCTATCACAATGTCACGCCGTATCTGATCGTGCGCAATGCCGCGGCGGCGATCGAGTTCTACAAAAAAGCGTTCAACGCCGTCGAACTGATGCGCTTTCCGGGCCCGGGCGGAAAAATCATGCATGCCGAAGTGAAGATCGGCGATTCGCCGGTGATGCTCGCCGATGAAATGCCCGACGAAGGTCACGTCGGTCCGCAAACCTTGGGCGGCGTCGGGGTCAGCATGATGCTGTACGTCGAGGATGTCGATAAGCAATTTGCGCAAGCGGTATCCGCCGGCGCAACGGCGAAGCGACCCGTTCAGGATCAATTCTACGGCGATCGCCTCGGCACGCTGGTCGATCCATTCGGGCACGTCTGGTCGATCGGAACGCACAAGGAAGATTTGTCGATGGATGAGCTCAAAAAGCGAATGGAAAAAATAGGGTAGTGGACCGCACAGAACGAAGCATGACAACGACCGCATCTTTCCATGAGCAGTGCGCTCGCGACGCTTCTATCCAATCCGGCGATCTGGCGCGGCGACGATTGCGCGCCCGAGCCCGCGGCGTTGCCTTCCGGTTTCGCCGCGCTCGATGCCGCTCTGCCCGGCCGCGGCTGGCCACAGGGTGCGCTCACTGAAGTCTTGCTCGAGCGAGAGGGCATCGGCGAGCTGCGGCTTACGATACCTGCGCTGTTGCGCGTGCAAGCGCAAGGGCTGAATGTCGTCTGGATTGCGCCGCCGCATCGGCCGTACGCGCCGGCGCTCGCCGCAGCGGGACTCGATCTTGCGCATTTCTATGTCGTGCGTTGCCGCGACCCGAAAGACGCGTTGTGGGCCTACGAGCAAGCGTTGCGCGCGCCGGAATGTGGCGCGGCGTTCACTTGGACTTCCACGCAAGACGAGCGTGTGTTGCGCCGCTTGCAGGTCGCAGCACGCGAAGGAAAAACCTGGGGCGTGCTGTGGCGGCGTCCGGGGCAGCGCGGCAGCGCCGCTGCTGCGCCGTTGCGACTCGCATTGGCACGTCGGGCGGGCCAGCTGACGGTGCGGATTTTGAAGCGCCGCGGCTCTGAGTTGGCGCAGCCGCTGGTCGTAGGAGAGTTGCAATGTCAGCCACTTTGACGCATCACCTCGCCACGATGGCGTACAACAACGCTTGGGCGAACCATCGTCTGCTCACCGCCTGCTGCAAGCTCTCGCAAGCCGATTTCGAAGCGCAGCGGACGAGCTTTTTTCCGTCGATCAAGGCCACCCTCAACCACAACGTCACCGTCGATTGGTATTACATCGACGCACTCGAACGGGCGCTGTGTCATGAGGAGGCCAATCGCAATCCCGATCGCTTTTTCGAGCCGGAAGAGCCGTTCGCGACCTGCGCAGCGCTCGCATCCGCGCAACGCGAAGCCGATCGCCGATTGGTGAACGCCTGCACGATGCTGACCGGAGATCAGCTCGATCTCGCCGTGCCGGTGATGCGCCGCGCCGGCCCGCAGGTCGAATCGGCAACGCGTCTGCTCGCGCATTTGTTCCAGCATCAGATCCATCATCGCGGACAGGCCCACGCGATGCTCGCCGGAACGTCCGTCAAGCCGCCGCAGCTCGACGAATTCTTTTGCGCGAACGAAGCGCATTTGCGCGCGCGGGAATTGGCGGAGCTCGGTTATTCGGAGGAATTGATCTGGGGATGAGGCCTCGACATGCTATGGGCCTCTCTTTATTTTCCTGCGCTCGCGCTCGATGTCTACGCTCGCGCTTGCAGCGATGACGACGCGGCGCAGCCGTTCGCCGTCGCGAGCGGCGGCAACGCGCCACACGTCGTCGCGGCCAACGACGCGGCCCGCGATGCCGGCATTCGCCCCGGTCAATCGATTGCGACGGCGCTGGCGCTTGCACCGGAAATCGTCCTGCGCGATCGCGATACCACCACTGAAACGCGCGCGCTGGCGCAGCTCGCCACATGGACGCTTCGCTTCACGCCACAGGTCAGCCTCGCCGCGCAAGACGCGATCGTCCTCGAAATCGGCGCGAGCTTGCGGCTGTTCGGGGGCTTGGCGCCGCTCGTCGCACGGATTCGCCGCGGCATAGAAAAACAGGGCTACGCCATTCTGCTCGGCATCGCGCCGACACCGACGGCGGCGCTGTTGCTGGCACGCGCTGATCGACCCGAACCCGTGCGGGCCGCGCATCAGCTTTCCCGCGCTCTTGGTTCGCTGTCGCTCAAGCTGCTCGATATCGATTCCGACGTGCTGACGATGCTCACCGCGGCCGGCATCACGACATTCGGTGAAGCCGCATCGTTGCCGCGCGATGCGCTCGCCCGCCGCTGCGGTGCGAGCCTCGTGACGACGCTGGATCGTGCGCTCGCGCGTGTCGCCGATCCGCGCGCGCCCTTCGTGCCGCCGCCACATTTCGAGAGTCGTCTCGAATTGCCGGTGCCAGTCGCCGATGTCGAAGCGTTGAGCTTTGCCACCAATCGTCTGGTGCACGAGCTCGCAGCGTGGCTTTCCGCGCGAGGGCTCGGCGCGGTCCGTCTCTCGCTCACGCTGATGCACGAGCACTACCTGCAACAACGCGGCGTGGCGCCTACGCAGGTGCCGTTCATGCTGGGCACGCCGGCCCGCATGCCGGCGCATCTTATCGGCGTGCTGCGTGAGAGACTCGCGCGTGTCGCGCTGCCGGCGCCCGTCGAAGCGATGATTCTCGAAAGCGAGGAGACGGCACCCCTTGCGGGTCGCAATCTCGGTCTGCTGCCGGGCGACGATGCCGACGCCGCACAAGTGCCGCTCGTCGATCGGCTGCGCGCGCGCCTGGGCGACGACGCGGTGTTGCTCCTCGCCCCGCATGCGGAGCATCGACCCGAAAAAAGCAATCGACAACACATCGCGACGTCGAACGGAATTTCTGCACGCAAAAAATCCCGCAATTCGGCGCCGCTGCCCGATGCACCGCGTCCGTTATGGCTGCTCGACGAAGCAGAACCATTGCAGCACCGGCTGGAGCAAGCGCCTTGGGTGCTGAAGGACGGCCCTGAGCGCATCGAGTCCGGCTGGTGGGACGGCAACGACCTGCGCCGCGACTACTTCGTCGCCGAAACGCCCGACGGCGCCATCGTCTGGATCTACCGCGA
>DASXPO010000157.1:0-5095 GCA_036493535.1 Casimicrobiaceae bacterium | reverse complement strand
TCCGTCGCCGGTCGCCGCATCGAAAGCGTGTTCGCGAACAAGGCGAAGGCGCGCGGCGTTCCAGTGGACGTAATCCGTGACGAAGCGCTGGCCAAGTCGTCGCTCAAACGCCTGATCTCGCCCGATGACATCGCGAATGCGATCGTATTTCTTGCGTCGCCGCTCGGCGCGAATATATCGGGTCATGCGCTGCCGGTCGACGCCGACACGCATGCGCTGGTGTAGTTCAAACCGGGAATCTCGACATGTCATACAACGGCACGCCGTTCGACCTCAGCGGTCAAATCGCGCTCGTGACGGGCGCATACCGCGGTCTGGGTTTTGCGATTGCACGGGGTCTTGCGCGAGCCGGAGCGAAAGTCGTTTTAAACGGACGTAAGGCGAAAGAGCTCGCAAGTTCGGTGAAAGTGTTGACGGATGCCGGCCTCACGGCGGACCACGCGGTATTCGACGTGACCGATGGGGATGCTGTCCGCACCGGCGTCGACCAAATCGCATCGAAACACGGGCCGGTCAGCATTCTCGTCAACAACGCCGGCATTCAGCGGCGTGCGCCCTTCGTTGAATTTTCGAAAGCCGACTGGGACGCGGTCATCGCAACCAACTTGACGGCTCCGTTTCTCGTGTCACAGGCGGTGCTGCCCGCAATGATCGAAAAGAGGCGCGGCAAGATCGTCCATATCGCGTCGCTGATGAGCGAGCTCGGGCGTCCGACCGTCGTGCCGTACACGGCGGCGAAAGGCGGCGTCCGCCAATTGACCCGCGGCATGGCAATCGAGCTCGCACCGCATAACATTCAAGTCAACGCGATCGCGCCGGGTTATTTCGCAACGGAGCTCAATCGCGCGCTGCTCGACAACAGCGAGTTCAACACGTGGGTGTGCAAGCGCACGCCGGCAGGACGCTGGGGCCAGCCCGACGAAATCGCGGGGCTGGCGGTATTTCTCGCATCGGGAGCCGCCGACTACATGACCGGGCAAACGCTCTTCCTCGACGGCGGAATGAGCGTCGCGCTATAGGAAACCGCGGATTTAGCTGTCGCTTGCCACGACTGCGCGCCGCCGGTCGAGCAACCGATAGAGCCACGTAAGCCCCGCCGTCGTGCCGTGCACCGGTCGATACTCGCAGCCGATCCAGCCGCTGTATTTGAGGTCGTCCAGCAATCGAAATAGATATTCGTAGTTGATCTCGCCCACGTCGGGCTCGTGGCGGCCCGGCACGCCGGCGATTTGAATATGTCCGATGTGCGGCAGCCAGCGGCGAATCTTTTCCGACAAGTCGCCCTCCACGATCTGTGCGTGGTAGAGATCCATCTGGACCTTGAGATTCGGCGCGCCGATCTCCTCGCGAATCGCATGGGCTTGCGCTTGCGTGGTCAGAAGGTAGCGCGGCATGTCGCGCGGATTGAGCGGCTCGATCAGGATCGTGACGCCCTCGGCAGCCGCTTCCGTGCAAGCGAAGCGGAGATTGCGCGCGAAAGTTCGCTCGCGGCGCGCGCGCTCCTCGTCATCGCAATCCTCCGGAAGCACGCCGCCCATTACGTGGAGGCGCGGACAGTGCAGCGCTTGCGCGTATCGAAGCGCCGTGACGATGCCCGCCGCGAATTCGTGCTCGCGCCCGGGAACCGACCCCACGCCGCGATCGCCGGCCGCGTAATCGCCAGGCGGCGAGTTGAACAGCACGACTTCGAGCTTATGCTCCAGGACGTGTGTCGCGATTTCCTTCGCCTGGAAATCGTAGGGAAATGCGAACTCCACGGCGCGGAAGCCCGCGTGCGCGGCCTCGCCGAACCGTTCCAGGAACGGCGTCTCGGTAAAGAGAAACGAAAGATTCGCGGAGAACCGCGGCATATCGGCGCGAAGTTGAGCGGCGCCCGCAGTCGCGTCATCGCGGCACGTGTTCGAGCGCGCAACGGGTGTTCAACTTCGCTCCGCCGATTGTGCGCCGCCGTCTGTGACAACGCAATGTCACCGCCATAGCGTTGCCGGTAGCGGTCCTACTGCGATGCGAATTGACAAGTTTACTTGTCGCAAATTCGCAACGCGAAATCGACCGTTCGTCGGCTGTTCCGCGTTGTGGTCGGTGGACGAAGCTGTGGAAAAGCGGTGGAACGATGGTTAATGCCCGGATCACACCCCCGCAGGCGCCTGTTTTATCGGTCGTTTTTGGAGAGCGAAATTGTGCATGAAATACCCCTTGCGAAACGGCTTCCCAGCCACTATGCTTTGTGTTGAGCGTTTGAATTTCCCACAAGATATAGTAGATTGAGCTAAAGCGGCATGACAGGCGTCGACGCCCGGAGAATGCGTCCGCCGCAAGACGAGAAGCGCGACGCGGCGGGCTTTCCAGCGAAACCCGCGCGGGAAGCCCCCAGGGAGGGCTCTGGAAACGCGCATTTCCGCGGCAAACGTGCCGCAACACAATGCAACGTCCCGATTTCGATTGGAGATCCTCCCATGCAAACCGTCACGACTGCCCAGAAAACCCCATCGTCCGCGCCGCCGCGCGATCTGATCGTGGGTGAGCCGGGCAGTCCAGTTGCGAGCGCCGCCGATCCGCGGTTCGCGCAATACAAGGTCATCCGGCGTAACGGTGCCGTCGTCGGTTTCGAGCCGGCGAAGATCACCATCGCGATGGCCAAGGCGTTCCTCGCCGTTCATGGGGGCCAGGGCGCGGTGTCGTCACGCGTCCGCGATGAGGTCACCAAGCTGACCGACGCCGTTGTCGCGGCGTTGATGAAGCGGAAGCCCGAAGGCGGTGCGATTCATATCGAAGAAATTCAGGATCAGGTCGAGCTCGCGTTGATGCGTGGCGGCGAGCATGAAGTCGCACGCGCTTACGTGCTCTATCGCGAAAAGCGTGCACAAGAGCGCGCACAGGAGAAGCAGCAAAAGGGCGGCAAGGCGGCCGAAGCGAAGATCTTCGTCATCGAGAACGGCGTTCGCAAGCCGCTCGATCTCGGCCGGCTGACGGACCTCGTCAAGACCTCCTGCGAAGGACTCACGGCGGCCGATCCGCAGCGAATCCTCAAGGCGACGCAAAAGGATCTGTACGACGGCGTGCCAATGGAGGAAGTGCGCAAATGCCTGGTGCTCGCATCGCGCACGCTGATCGAAAAAGATCCGGCGTACTCGTACGTCACGGCGCGGCTATTGCTCGACGCACTGCGTTTCGAAGCGATTGGCGAGGAAGTCTCCCAGGCGGACATGGGAACGCGCTACGCCGAATACTTTCCGTGCTTCGTCAAGCACGGCATCAAGATCGGCCTCTTGAACGAGGCGCTCGCGCAATACGATCTCAAAAAGCTCGCGGCCGCCCTCGTGCCTGAACGCGATTTGCAGTTCGGCTATCTCGGCCTGCAAACGCTCTACGACCGCTATTTCCTGGTCGATCAGTATGTCGGCGGCCGGCGGTTCGAATTGCCGCAATGCTTTTTCATGCGCGTCGCGATGGGACTCGCGTTAAACGAAGTCAACCGCGAGGCGCGGGCGATCGAGTTCTACAACGCGCTTTCGACGTTCGACTTCATGAGCTCGACGCCGACGCTCTTCAACTCGGGCACCCATCGCTCGCAGCTTTCGTCGTGCTATCTGACGACGGTCTCCGACGATCTCGATGGCATCTACGAAGCGATCAAGGAGAACGCGCTCCTGTCGAAGTTCGCGGGCGGACTCGGCAACGACTGGACGAGCGTGCGCGCGATGGGCTCGCACATCAAGGGCACCAACGGCAAGTCGCAGGGCGTCGTGCCGTTCCTGAAGGTCGTCAACGATACGGCGGTAGCGGTCAATCAGGGAGGAAAACGCAAGGGGGCCGTCTGCACGTATCTCGAGACGTGGCACCTCGACATCGAAGAATTCCTGGAGCTCCGCAAGAACACCGGCGACGATCGCCGCCGCACGCACGACATGAACACGGCGAACTGGATTCCCGATCTGTTCATGAAGCGCGTCATCGAAGGCGGCGATTGGACGCTGTTCTCGCCGTCCGACGTGACCGATCTGCACGACAAATGGGGTCACGCGTTCGAGGAAGCGTATCGGCGGCACGAGGATCGCGTCGCGCGCGGCGAGCTGAAGCTCTTCAAGCGCATTCCCGCCGTGCAGCTATGGCGGAAGATGCTGTCGATGCTATTCGAGACAGGTCATCCGTGGATTACGTTCAAGGACGCCTGCAACGTGCGCTCGCCGCAGCAGCACGTCGGTACCGTCCATAGCTCGAATCTTTGCACCGAGATCACGCTCAACACGAGCGAAAACGAAATCGCCGTCTGCAACCTGGGCTCGATCAATCTGCTTGCCCATATGACCGAGTTGAACGGCCAATGGTCGCTCGATCATACGAAGCTGCAGCAAACGATCCGCACGGCGATGCGGATGCTCGACAACGTCATCGACATCAACTATTACGCGGTCGCGAAGGCGCGCAATTCAAACCTCAAGCACCGTCCGGTCGGCCTCGGCATCATGGGCTTCCAGGATTGCTTGCATCTGATGCGCATCCCGTACGCATCCGAGGACGCACTCGCGTTCGCCGACGCGTCGATGGAGGCGGTCTGCTATTTCGCGTACTGGGCCTCGACGGAATTGGCCGAGGAGCGCGGGCGCTATTCGTCGTACAAGGGCAGCCTCTGGGATCGCGGTCTTCTGCCCCAGGATACGTTGAAGTTGTTGCGGGACGAGCGCGGCGGCTATGTCGACATCGACGAATCGGCGACGATGAAGTGGGATGCGCTCCGCGCCCGGATCATGAATTACGGCATGCGCAATTCGAACTGCATCGCGATTGCGCCGACGGCGACGATCTCGAACATCGTCGGCGTCGCGGCGTCGATCGAGCCCGAGTATCAAAACATCTACGTCAAGTCGAATCTCTCGGGCGAGTTCACCGTCGTCAACGAGCACCTGGTGCGGGATTTGAAGGCGCGTGATTTGTGGGACGACGTGATGGTGTCGGACCTCAAGTATTTCGACGGCTCGCTCGCGAAAATCGACCGTGTGCCGGCCGAGCTTCGCACGCTCTACGCGACGGCGTTCGAGATCGATTCGAGCTGGATCGTCGAAGCCGGCGCGCGGCGTCAGAAATGGATCGATCA
>DASXPO010000156.1:0-9191 GCA_036493535.1 Casimicrobiaceae bacterium | reverse complement strand
ACGCTCCCTGCCAGCAATCCTTGCACGTAATAGCGCTGCAGCGCGAGGAACACGACGAGCACCGGCAACGTCGTCAGCACCGAGCCCGCCATCATCAGCTCGTTGTCGGCGACATGCTCGCGTGACAAGCTCGCCAGCGCGACGGGCAGCGTGTACAGGCTCTGGTCGGTGAGCACGATCAGCGGCCACATGAAATCATTCCACGTACCCAGCAACGTGAATACGGCGAGCGTCACGATGATCGGCTTCAGCAACGGCACGACCACGAGCCAAAAAATCCGCAGCTCGCCGGCGCCATCGATGCGCGCCGCTTCGAGCAAGTCATCGGGTATCGACAGCGCATACTGGCGCACCAGGAAAATGCCGAAGATGCTTGCCATTGCCGGCACGATCACACCCCCGTAGCTGTTGACGAGTCCGAGCTCCTTCAGCAACAGGAACAGCGGGATCATCGCGACCTGGCCGGGAATCACCAGCGTGCCGAGCAGCAGCTTGAAAATCCGCTCGCGACCGGCGAAGCGGAGCTTCGCGAAGGCATAGCCGGCTGCGACGTTCAACAGCAGCGAGAGCAGCGTGACGCTGATTGCCAGCAGGATGCTGTTGAGCAAATACCGTCCCATGCCCGCGCGCGCAAACAACTCGCGATAGTTGTCGAGCGTCGGATGAGCAGGTAGGAGTGGTGGCGGGTAGGTGCTGGCTTCGCCCGGCGCCATCAGCGACACGGCAGCCATCCAAACGAGCGGAAAGAGCGTGATGGCGGCCAGTGCGGCGAGTGATCCGTTGATGACGATCCGCGCGACGGCGGGGATCATTGGACCCCCACGCTCGCCGCCTTGCGGCTTCGCTGCCCCCAAGGGGGATGGATTGGTAACTTCTCACGACGCGGCTTCGGGCGGCCGTGCGCCGCGTCGTGCGCGCCTCGGGGCGGGTTTTCGGCGCTCATGACGCGATGCCGCGCCGCGAGACGCGCAGCTGAATCGCGGTGACGGCGAAGATGATGAGAAACAGAATGAACGCCACGGCGGAAGCCGAGCCCAGGTTCCACCACTTGAAGCCTTCTTCGTACATGAAATAGAGAACGCTCACCGTGCTTTGCAGGGGGCCGCCTTGCGTCATCACATAGGGTTCTGCGAAGAGCTGGAAGTAACCGGCGATCGTCAGGATGCCGACCATCAACAGGATCGGCGCGAGCATCGGCAGCGTGATGTAGCGAAATCGGCGCGGCGCCGTGGCGCCGTCCATGCGTGCCGCTTCATAGAGCTCCTGCGGGATGCCTTGCAATCCGGCGAGCAGGATCACCATGTTGTAGCCGAAACTCTTCCAGATCGCGAAGAGAATGATCGCCGGCATCGCCCAATGCGGATCGCCCAGCCAATCGATCGGCGCAATGCCGGCCGCGCTGAGCGCGTAATTCAGAAATCCGTAGCGTGTATTGAACAGATAACGCCAGATCACGGCGACCGCGACAAGCGTCGTGATCACGGGCGCGAACAGCGCGGTGCGAAAAAAACCGTGGAATTTTGCGAGGCGTGAGTTCAATAACAGCGCAGCGCCGAGCGACGCGCCGATCGACAGCGGCACGCCGACGGCCACGAAGTAGACGGTGTTCCACAACGCTTGCCAGAAAAGCGGCGTCTCGAGAAGCCGCACGTAATTGCGAAGTCCGACCAGCCGAAGGTTGCGCCAGTCCGCGAGCGCGTAGATGTCGAAGTCGGTGATGCTCATCAAAAGCGCCGCGATCACCGGCAAAAAGAAGAACACGCCGATGACGATCAGCGCCGGCGCGACGAACCACCATGCGACGAAGCGTCGTCGCCGCGTTCGATGCGGCGGCGTGACCGACGATGCGTGATGAACGCGCGGATCGGCCAGTCTCACGGCGCACTCCCGCGCTCGAGCATCCAGCGCCGTTTTTCGAGGATGCGATCGGTGCGCGCGTCGAGCTCTCGCGTCGCCTGCGCCACGGTCAGGTCGCCATGGACGACGCGCTCTGCGACGAGGCGTATCTCGGTGGCGATTCGCTCCCACTCGGGGACTTTAGGCGTCGCCTTGACGCGCTCGAGCTGTTCGCGAAATGCGCGCGCGTGCACATCGTCGGCAAGCGCGCCGGCACTCCATGCGCTTCGCCGCGGCGGCAGGTCGCCCGTCAATTCGTGAAAGCGCTGCTGAACTGCCGGCTGCGACAAATATTCGATCAACTGCCACGCGGCGGTCTTGTCGCGGGCGCGCTGGAACACGACCAAGCTCGAGCCGCCGGCGATCGAGGCGCCCGGTCCGTCCGGTCCGGGCAGTGGACCTGTCATCCAGCTTTGCTGCAATTCCTTCGGCAAGCGCCGCTCGAATTCGCCGATATTCCACGGCCCGGAAATATAGAACGTGAAATAGCCGCGACCGAATTCGTTCCAGACATTCGAGACGTCGGCGTTGGTCGACGGCGGCGCGTAACCCTGCCGAAACATGTCGACATAGAACTCGAGGGCGCGCTTAAAGCCCGGGCTTTCGAAATTGCCGTAGCGTCCGTCGTCGCGCAGCAGCGGATCGTCCTGCTGCAGCGCAAGTGCCACGAGCGGCTCGAATTCGTTGGCCGGCAACACGATCCCGTACTGATCGCGAACGCCGCGCTGCTTGATCGCCGCAAGCATCGCCGTCCATTCGGACCACGATCGCGGCGGCGCGCTGAAGCCGGCCTGCGCGAGCAGATCGCGGCGGAAGAACAGCAGACGGGTATCGACGTACCACGGCACGCCGTAAAGCTTGCCGGCCACGCGATTGGTATCCCAGATGCCGGGAAAATAGTCGCGGGCATCGATGATCGCCGACGATGCAAGATCGGCGTCCAGCGGAACGAGGGCATTGAGCGCGACGAATTCGGGAATCCAGGTGTTGCCGAGCTGGCAGAGGTCCGGCGTCGAATCGCCGGCAAAGGCCGTCAGCAGCTTTTCGTGCGCTGCGCTCCACGGCAATTGCTGAACGTCGACACGAATGCCCGGATGGCTACGTTCGAACGCCGGCAAGAGCTGGGTGACGACTTCGCCTTCGCGGCCCATCGCCCAGAATCGGACGACGTGCGCGTCGTCTGCACGCGAGCTGCAGCCGCAAAGGCAAAAGACGACGGCGAGCAGCACGGCGCCGGAGGGCCACGCTGTCAAGAAATCTGGAAAAGTTACTGGGTGGAAGCGGTGAGCCAGCCGCCTTCGAAGCCCGCCTTCGTCAAGCCTTGGCGGATATACGGATTCTTGCGCATGACGGTCCAGATCATCGAGCTTCGATAGTTCTCGATCATCGCGACGATCGCGCCCTGGTCGATGCCCAGGTAATCGCCACCGACCCAGCCGAATCCCGGAATGCATTTCCCGGTCGGAACGGGGCCCGCGAAATCGAAGTTGCGGTTGAACGCGTCGAGGAAGCCGTATTGCGAGTAAATGTATTCGCCGTAGCGCTTGTGCATGTCGAGCACTGCGGGAATCGCGAGCTCCGGCGCGAAGGGCAGCGACGCAACGGCGGCGGTCGGCGCTAGCGTGCAATCGTCGTACGTGCCCTTGTCGCCGGCGCCTCGTGCGGCATAGGTGCGGTACAACCGCGCCGTGGAGCCTTGCACGAGCTCCATGTCCGCCGGTCCGTCGCTCGCCGTGAGTCCCCAGATCGTCGCTCCGTAATCCTTGCAGCCGCGCGGATTGGCGATCGCATACGCCTGTTGCGCGTAGATGGCACGGCGGGTGTTCTCGAAGTAATCGAGGCCGCGCCGGCGCATGTACGGATCCTGCAACTTGCGGAAATCGATCCATACATGCGTGTATTGGTGACCGAAAAGCGGACCAAAGTTCAGGAATTCCTGCCCGAACAGCGTCCGCCAGCTCGTCGCATCATACGTGCTCGTCCATTCGGTCCACGCCTCCGGCCCTACCGGATGCGTCGGCGAGCCGAGCGCGAGCAGATAGATCAGCATCGCTTCGTTGTAGCCGCGCCAATCGTAGTCGAGGAAGCCATCCTCCGGTGACCAGCCCAAATTGATCGCGGGACCGCGCGGCTGTGCCCATTGCCAATCGACGCGGCCGTAGATCTCGTCGACGAGGCGGCGAATTTCGACCTCATCGGGATGCGAACTATCGAAGTACGATTGGCAGAACAGCGCGCCGGCCAGCAGGATCGCCGTGTCGACGGTCGACAGCTCGCTGTCCTCGAATCGCAGGCCGGTTTTCATGTCGAGGAAGTGGTAGAAGAATCCCTTGTAACCGGCCGTACCCGTCACGCTGTGGCCCTGCGGCGCATTGCGAAAGAAGCGGAGCGTGGCCAGCACCCGTTGCCGTGCCTGCTTGCGGGTGACGTAGCCGCGCTCGACGGCGACCGGGTAGCTCGTGAGCCCGAAGCCCACGGCGGCGACGCTCGAGTAGGATGGCGTCGGAAAACGGTCCGGGATCAGACCGTTCTTGGGATTGGCTGTGTCCCAGAAAAAGCGAAACGTGCGCTCCTCGACGTCGATCAGAAACGGATCGACGATCGGACTCATCTTGGCCGGCGCGGAGTATTGGAGGACGAGCCGGAGGACGCCGCCCGCGCGGGTCGACTGAAAGAGCAGCAACAGGATCGCCGTCGTGAGGCACAGCATCACGATGAGACCGGTCCGGCGAGACAAGAGCTTGTTCAAACGACCGCCCATCGCGCACCAAGACATCGGCGGCCCCCGGCGCGAACGGGGACAGCGTGACCGGCGCTAGAGGAACACCGCCTTGTTATTCGGGTTGAAAACGCCCTTGCACGGCAAGCAATGCGCCTGCGCGGCAAGATCGAAACAGCGGGGCGGCTCGCGGCAGCCCTCATTGATCGAACGCTTGATCCAGCAGACGCATCGAGTGCGCAGCGTTCGTGGCGGGTTATCGTGGGCAGGTCGGACCTCGTCGCGATCGATTAAGTGGTGACGCTTTGCGGCGTCCCGACTACGCTCGTCACTGCAAAGGTCGTTCCAGCGGACGCAATTCTAACATCGCGACGGTTACTTGCCCAACCGCTCGCGCGGCCCGGAATTCCGCGCGTCGGGTACGCCGATGAACCGATGCTCGCGGCCTACGCGATATTGGCTGTCAACGCCGCGCGAATGGAAGGAAGCATCTCGGCAACGACCGCGCGACCCTCGGCGATCGCCGGCGCGGCGCGGTGATATTCGAAGGGACCGAAGGGCCCCAGGCGCGGCGCCAGCAGCACCTGGGGCGGTTCATCGCCAAGTCGGCGCCGCGCGATGCCTTGCTGCATGATGTCGATCGCGCCGAGCAGCGTGTCGGCGAGCGAGGGCAACGGCAGAATGTCAACGCCGTTGGACAAAGGCGCGCGATCCCGCCGGGCCACTGCGTTCAACAGCCGCTCGCGCAATTGCGATGGCATGCGCGCGACCTTGGTCTGTCGCGCCAAAAGGGGGGTGCGGTCCGAACCCAGGTCGACGGCGATCACGATGTCGGCGCCCATCGCGCGGCAAAGTGAAACGGGAATCGGATTGACGACGCTGCCGTCGACCAAGTAGCGGCCATCGTGGCGCACGGGCTGAAAAAGACCGGGAACGGCGCACGACGCGCGCACGGCATCCGCGACCTTGCCCTCCCGCAGCCAGACTTCCTCGCCCGATGCGAGGTCGGTGGCCACCGCGCCGAAGGGAAGCGCCAACTCCGAGAATCGGCAACCGGCGATCGTTGCGTGAAAGAAATCGAGCAGACGGTCGCCTTTGATGAGGCCGCCGCGAAACCCGAGATCGAGCAGGCCGAATACGCCTTTTCCGTCGAGCGAGAGCGCCCATGCTTCGAGTTGCTCGATGCGCCCGGCCGCAAACGCGGCGCCGACCATTGCCCCCATGGAGCATCCCGCGACGACGTCCGGCGCGATGCTCTGCTCGGCCAGTGCCCGAATCACGCCGACGTGCGCCCAGCCGCGCGCCGAGCCGCTGCCCAGCGCTAAACCCACCTTGGGTCGCTGCGTCATCGTTGTCGCCCGACGTGAGTCGATCCGCGCGCTTCCGCCTGCTTCGATCGTGTACGCGCGTCAGACGAGCGCGTCAAATCGGAAAAAATCTGACACGCCACAACCATTTGGCATGGACGGGAACTCCGGCTCGGCCGAGAAAATCAGACCGATATGCAGATAACGCCGGAGATCGTCTACCACGGGCTCGACCGCTCGCCGTGGGTCGAGGATTACGTCCTGCATCGGATGCAGCGGCTGGACAAGTTTGCCCGCGGCATCACGCGCTGTCACGTCACGCTGACGCGGGAGCAGGGCTCGCGTCAGAAGGGCAATCGCTACAGCGTCATGGTCGAAGTGCGCGTTCCGCCGCAACACGATTTGGCGATCAAGAAGGAAAAGGAAATTCGCGAAATGCGGACGCAGCTCCCGGCCGTCATCAACCTCGCTTTCGGCGCAATCGAGCGCCAAATCAAGAAAACGGCCGCGCTCCGCCGCTACGAGCAAAAGGGGCGCAATGACGAGCAGGCGCACGGCATCGTGGAGAAGCTCTATGCCGACGGCTACGGCTTCATCCGGACAGTCGACGACAACCGGCAATTTTACTTCCACCGCAACAGCGTGCTTCACGATGCCTTCGACCGTCTGGCTGTCGGCACCGAAGTGCGATTCAGCGCAGAGGAGGGCGACGACGGCCCGCAAGCGAGCAGCGTGCAGGTCGTGAGCAAACCCGGCGTTCTCTCAGGAGGCTGACTGCGATGGAGTCGGTCGCACTTCGTCTCGCTTGGCGCCATGTCGCCTCCACCGGATAGCTTGCCCCAACACCGGTCGTTTTTCGGAGGTCAATCATGAGCAGCCGCGCCGAGGATGTGATCAAGACCTGGCCCAGGAATCCACGCGAATCCGCGCTGCGATTGATCGATCACTACGGTCCACCCGACGAGACCACGGCGCCGATGCTCGTCTGGCGCCGGACCAAGGATGGGTGGAAACGCACCGTCCTCTCCCGCGAGGAAGTCCCACACGATTTTCCGTCGCACCACACCGATTACCTCGAGCAGTTCATCGACTACCGGGTGCCGGTCGAGCAGTTTTCGGCGCTTGCGGAATTCGATGGCAGCGTCATCGTCGAGCGCACGAAGGGCGAGATCTCGGCTCGCTGCGGCGGAACGTCGATGAACTTCGTGGCGATCAATCTCGCCAACGATATCGTGTCGGGCAAGCGCAGCGTCAAAGAGGCGCGGGACGAATACACGCGGCTCTACCAGGCGTACAAGCGGGGCGAGAAGCCACCGTACACACAGGCATTTCAGTTTGCGCTCCCAAGCGAAGACACGAAAGATCTGGACGTCTCGACCGTGTGATCGAGCCCGTGCACGAAGACGCTTAGGACCGCGGACCTTCGGTAGTCGACGTTTCCCGCATTTCGCCGCGAGCGTCCCATAGCTCGTTCAGCCGTTTGGCGAAGCGCGTCCCGAGCGCTTCGTCCTCGTGCATGAAGTAAACGTAGGTGCGCGGCAATGCCTTTGCGGCAATCTGTGCCGCCCAGGCAGCGAGCTCGTCATCGTCGTAGTGGGTACGGCGCAAGCGCACATAGCCGCATTGCGCAGTGGAGACGAACGGCGTGTCGCCTTCATCGGTATCGGTGACGCAAAGTATCGCGCCGCGTACGCGCAGCGTCTCGTAGACCTCTTCGTCTTGCCACGAATCGTTGCGGAACTCGAACGCGAATTGTTTATCGTTGGGAAGCAGCGTCATAAAATCGGTGAGTCGGGGCAGATCTTTCTTGAGATACGGCGGCAACTGAAACAGGATCACGCCCAGTCTTTCGCCGAGCGCGCTTGCGCGACGAATGAATTCGGCGACGTTGCCTTCGCTATCGCGCAATCGATTGTCGTGCGTGATGCGACGCGGCGCTTTGAGCGTGAATGCAAAATGCTCGGGCACCTGCTCGGTCCACTGCGCGAGCATCGTTTCAGCGGGCATCCGGTAGAACGTGTTGTTGATCTCGACGGTGGTAAAGCGCGCACTGTAGTAGCGCAGCATCTCGCTGCCCGGAAGCTTGTCCGGATAGAAATGCCCGCACCACTCCTTGTACGAATAGCCGCTCGTTCCCGCCCACAACTCCATTTCGAAGATCTCCCGGCGACTGATCAGCGCATCTTGTAGCCGACTTTCGCCATCACCGCAGCGGTCAAGGGCGCGGCGCTGTCGGCCAGGTCTTCCCAAGGATCGCGCTTCAGCTTGCGCAAGCGCGTGGGGACATTTTTCGCGTTGAAATGCGCGAAGCGAACGTCCTTGGATAACTCCTCCCACGCAATCGGCGTCGACACCGGTGCGTTGGACTTCGCGCGCAATGAATACGCCGCGACGGCGGTCGCGCCTTCGGCATTGCGCAGATAGTCGATGAAGATTTTTCCGTGACGCGAGACTTTAAGCAGCTTGGCGGTGAAACGGTCGGGGAACGTCCGCGCCAGGAGCTCCGCAACCGCGTTGGTGAATCCCTTCACGTGCTCCCATTCCACGGTCGGCTTGATTGGCACGACGACGTGCAACCCCTTGCCCCCGGTGGTCTTCAGAAATGCCGCCAAGCCCAGGTTCTCGACGAGCGTCTTCACCACCAGCACCGCATCTTTCAGGTCCTCCCAGGCCAATGCCTCATCGGGATCGAGATCGAGCACGATTCGATCCGGATGGCCGAGCGACTTCGCGCGCGATCCCCACGGATGAATCTCCAGCACACCCATCTGCAACAGCGCGACGATCGCGGCGACCGAGTTCGCCATCATGTACTGCGATTCGCTGCCGTCGCTGTTCTCGATCGCGACGCGCGCAATCGCTTCATCGGTGCCTCCGGCGACGTTCTTTTGGTAGAAGCACTTCTGGTCCCATCCGTTCGGACAGCGCACGAGCGTCAATGGACGTTCTCGTACGTGCGGCAGCATCCAATCGCCGATGGCCGCGTAGTACGCCGCGAGATCGCGTTTGCTCAGTTTCGCTTCCGGGTAAAGGAGCTTTTCCGGATTCGAAATGTAGACACCGGCAATGGTGTCGGGATCGTCTTTGCGGTGAGCCCGCTTATGCGGCTTCGGCATGTCTTCCGATTCGCCCGGCACATTTTTTTGGCCAGCCGTCGCCGCGCGCTCGCGAACCACGTCCCGCGCCGCTTTGTCCTGACGCAGACCCTGGAACGACGGGTGCCGCAGCGTCCCGTCTTCGGTCCATTCGGTGAATTCCACTTCGGCGAC
>DASXPO010000155.1:0-5933 GCA_036493535.1 Casimicrobiaceae bacterium | reverse complement strand
GAGCTCGGTTGCGCCCTTTGGCGATGCGACGGTTGCATCCCATCCGACACTGCCGGTGTTGACGTCGAGCGCGAGCAGATGGCCGCCGGCGGTTCCGGTGAACACGCCGCCGCGAGAGGTAACGCCGCCCGCCGTATTGCGAATCGTCAGCGCCGGATTGTTGCGTTGATGAACCCATTTGGTCTTGCCGTCGGCCGCGGACAATCCGTAGATGCGCCCGTCGCCGGAGAATACGATCGCGACACCCTCCGCGATTCGCGGCGGTGCAATCACTTCGCTCGACACCTTCCCGGTCCACGCCGGTTTGCCGTCGACATCGAACGCCAGTACATCGCCCTTGTCGGTGCCGACGATGACATGCGCTTCATCGGCACCGGGTCCCGCAGAAAGCTTTTGCCCCACGCTGATGCGCCAGAGTTGGCGGCCGGTCGCTGGGTCGACGCGAACCAGCGTCCCGTCGCTCGCGGCGGCGTAAACCGAATTCGGCGTGATCGCCGGAGCAAGTCCGGGCGCGGCCTTGCCGACGTTGACTTGCCAATTAAGTTGCGGCGCCACTTTCGCGCTCAATGTCGGCAACGGTCCGGGCTTGTTGCTCTTGCCGAACAACCAGCCGAACGACGGCGGCGGAATCTTGGGGAGCACATCGGACAAGGAGAACGTCGTCGAGCAGCCGGCCACCGCGAGCGCTGTGATCGCGACGTACGGCAAGCGGACGAACCACCGCAAGGTCATGGCTTTGCGACGGTCGCCGGCGGCAAGCTGGGTGCAGGCTGCGCAGAGGCCGCGGGTGGGCTCGTTGCTGCCGCAGCGGGCGGCGTCGTTGGCGCGGCCGGTCCGCCGGCGGCGTCGAGCTTCACTTGGACGTAAGAACGATATTGCGATTTCGGATCGAGCGTGGCGAGCGCCTCCTGATAGGCGGCGCGGGCATCGGCCGTGCGGCCGGCCGCATTCAACGCGTCGCCGCGCAAGTCCGCATAGAGTCCGTTGAACGACGCAGGACGCTTCGCGTCGAGCGTTTTGAGCGCGTCATCGTATTGCTTTTCGTCCAATTGCACTTCCGCGAGCCGATAGCGCGCGATCGCACGGAGCTCGTCCTCGTCGGCATGATCGACGACCCACGAGAGCTGCGTTTTCGCGCCGTTCTTGTCGCCGGCGTCGAACAAGAGCTTCGCATACAGGAGCGCCCCACGGGGCGCGTATGCGGTGCCGCCGAACTTGTCGGCGAGCTCGTTCATCGCGTCCTTGGCTTTGGCAGGATCGCTTTTACGCACGCCGTCGCTGACCGCCTGATAGAGAACCGATGCCTCGGCGGCGCGACGTCCGGCCCACCAGCGCCAGCCTTGAACGCCGCCGATGACGACGCACGCGAGGATCACGCCAACGGCGATCGTGTTGCCATATTGATTCCACCAAGCCTTGAGATCGTCGATCTTTTCCTGCTCTTCGAGGTCGTAAGCCGCCATGCGTCGCGTCCTGGATATGCGTGATCGATGTGCCGCAGCGACTGATCAGCCGCCAGCGGCGAAATGTTTGACGACATTGTCCGCGGCGACGGCGCGTTGCTCGCCGGACTCGCGCAGCGGTTTGATCGCAACCGTTCCCGCCGCGGCTTCATCGTCGCCGACGATGAGCGCATAGCGCGCACCGCTCGCGTCGGCTCGTTTCAATTGCGTCTTGAAGCTGCCGGAACCCGCGTTGACGACAATCGCGTAACCCGCGCTGCGCAACTCTTCGGCCACGCGGCGGGCGAGGGTCGCAGCGGCATCGCCGGCATGCACGACGTAGGCAAGCGGCGCGTTCTGAATTTCGTGCTGCCGAAGCTGCAGCAACAGGATCATCCGCTCGACGCCCATGGCGAAGCCGCAGGCGGGCGTCGGTTTTCCACCGAGCGCTTCGAACAGTCCATCGTAGCGACCGCCCCCGGCCACCGTCCCTTGCGCGCCCAGGCGATCGGTTACCCATTCGAACACGGTGCGGTTGTAGTAATCGAGCCCGCGCACGAGGCGGGAATTGACGATGAACGAAATGCCCGCATCGTTCAGCGATTGCTGCACGCCGTCGAAATGCGCCCGCGCCGCAGCCCCGAGCCGGTCGATCAGCCGCGGCGCGCCTGCGATCGTCTCCTGGATTTCGGGATTCTTGCTGTCGAGGATCCGCAGCGGGTTGGTCGTGAGCCGGCGCCGCGAATCGGCGTCGAGCGCATCTTCGTTGCGTTTGAAGTAGTCGACGAGCGCGTCGCGATGCGCGCGCCGCTCTTCGGCGTCGCCAATCGAGTTGATCTCGAGGCGAATTCCGTCGGCCAGGCCGAGCTCGCGCCACAGTCGTGCCAGCATGACGATTTGCTCGGCATCGACGTCGGGGCCCTCGAAGCCAAGCGCCTCGATGTCGATCTGATGAAATTGGCGATAGCGACCCTTTTGCGGCCGCTCGTGGCGAAACATCGGCCCCGCGAGCCACACGCGCTGTGGACGTTCGTAGAGAAGGTTGTGCTCGATCGCGGCGCGGACGATTCCGGCGGTTGCCTCGGGACGCAGCGTAAGGCTTTCGCCGTTCAAACGGTCCTCGAACGAGTACATCTCGTGCTCGACGACGTCGGTCACTTCGCCGATCGCGCGCACGAACAGCGGCGTCGACTCGACGATCGGCACGCGCAAATTGCGGTAGCCGTAGCGGCGAAATACCGAGCGCGTGGTGTCTTCCAGGTGCTCCCACAACGCGGCCTCGTCGGGGAGCACGTCGTTCATGCCGCGCACGGCGCGGAGCGGCGCGGGGCGCGCTGCGCGCGTACGATCGGCTTGCGCCGGCGGCGCAGCGTCGGTCGCCGCCGATTTCATGCCAGCGCCTTGAGGACGATCGATTTCGATGTAGCCTGCAGCGCGGGCGTGACCGCTTCGCCGCCGTAAGTCGCGCGAACGTAGTCCGCGACAATCGCGATGAATTCCTCGGCGATGCGATCGCCTTTGAGCGTCACCGTCTTATTGCCGTCGACGTAGACGGGCGCCACGGGAATCTCACCCGTTCCGGGAAGCGAGATTCCGATGTTCGCGAGCTTCGATTCGCCCGGACCATTGACGACGCAGCCCATCACCGCGACGTGCATCGTCTCGACACCCGGGTAACGCTCGCGCCATGCGGGCATCGACGCGCGCAGATAAATCTGGATGCGCTCCGCGAGCTCCTGGAAATACGTGCTCGTCGTGCGGCCACAGCCGGGACATGCGGTCACCATTGGCGCGAACGAGCGGAGACCCATCGTTTGCAGGATCTCCTGCGCAACCTGGACTTCCTTCGTGCGATCGCCGTTGGGTTCGGGCGTAAGGGAGATGCGAATCGTATCGCCGATGCCTTCCTGCAGCAGAATGGCGAGAGCAGCAGTCGACGCGACGATCGCCTTGCTGCCCATGCCGGCTTCGGTCAATCCAAGGTGCAACGGGTAGTCGGATCGACGCGCGAGCTCGCGATAGACGACGATCAAGTCCTGCACGTTCGACACTTTGCAGGAAAGCACGATGCGATCGCCGCGCAAACCCAGCTGCTCGGCCTGCGCCGCACTGTCGAGCGCCGACGCGACGAGCGCCTCGCGCATCACCGCATCGGCGGTTTGCGGCGTTGCGCGTTTCGCGTTCTCGTCCATCAGCCGGGCAAGCAATGCCTGATCGAGGCTGCCCCAATTGACGCCGATGCGAATCGGCTTGTCGTAGTGGATGGCCTGCTCGATCATGATCGCGAACTGCGGATCGCGTTTGCTGCCCTTGCCGACATTGCCGGGATTGATCCGATACTTGGCGAGGGCCTGCGCGCAAGCGGGATGCTCGACCAACAGCTTGTGGCCGTTGAAGTGAAAATCGCCGATCAGCGGAACGGCGCAACCCGACCGATCGAGTGCGGCGCGGATCGGCGGTACCGCGGCCGCCGCTTGCGCCGTATTGACCGTCACGCGAACGAGCTCGGAGCCCGCGTCGGCGAGCGCGCGCACTTGGGCGACCGTCGCCGCAACGTCGGCCGTGTCCGTGTTGGTCATCGACTGCACGGCGATGGGTGCGCCGCCGCCGATTGCGATCGAGCCGACATGGACTTGACGCGTCGTACGCCGGACGATCGTGGGACGTTCCATGACGGTCACTTGAGCGAAAACTTCGCGATGTTCGCGTGCGTGTATTGCGTGAAGTCGACCGGTTGTCCGCGAAACGTCACGCCGACGCCGGCGGCATTGCCGATGACGACATCGAGCGGTGGCGCGGCGTTCACCGTTTGCGTCGTGCCCGCCGCCCCTGTTTGCAAAAAGATCGGCGTGCCGTTGGCGTCTCTCACCTCGACCCACGACTTTTCCCTGAACGTCAGCAACAGCGCGATGGCCACGACTGTAGGCGACGATGTCGCCGCTGTGGCGGGAGACGTCGCCTCGGCGGCGGATGCCATATTCGCGGGCGCCGCGGTTCCCGGCACTGTGGATCCATCTTGAGCCGCCGCAGGCGCCGGGGTCTCCGTTTTCATGATTTCGAGCGGATTGGGAAGCACGGTCGTCGACTGACCGACCGGATCCGGTGCATTGGGCGAAGGGGCGGCCGTCTCGACGGACACGCGCCGCGCCGCGCCGGGCGCGCGCGTGAATTCGTAAACACCGGCCGCGCCGACAATCGCAAGGAGCACGAGCGGAATCAACCACCGCGTCGACGAATTGCGTCGAACGCTGGCGACCGGCAGCTCCACCATCGGCCGCGAAACGGCGGTGAGCGAGGGACGATCGAGCGGCGACGTGCCGTCGACACGCGGCAGCCCGGACATGACCGCGCCCGCATCGAGATGCACGAGGCGGGCATAGTTGCGGACAAACCCACGCACGAACGTCCGGCCGGGGAGGCGCGCGTAATCGTCTTCCTCGATCGCGCGCACCTGCCGCGGCGCGAGCTTCAACTGTTGCGCGACGGCTTCCTGCGAGAGGCCCAGCGCCTCCCGGGCGGCGCGCAATTGCGCGCCCGCGCTCGACGTGACGGACAACGGCGTCATCCGATCATTCGACATCATTCGCAACCCTGCGTGGCGATCGCCTTGGCCTCCGGCGAATCCGGGTAACGATTGCGGAGCTGCGTCTGGTACGAGACCTCGGCCTGCTTGTCGCCTTGCTTACGCTCGATGCACATGCCGAGGTAGAGCGCTTCCGCGCGGGGGGTCGCGTCGCGCATCACCGGTCGCATCCAATTGCGCGCGTCGTCGAGCCGCGCGTCGCGGTACGCGAGCAACGCGAGGTTGTACGCGGCGACGGGATTTCCGGGCGATGTCGCAATTGCGCGACGAAAATATTCGTCCGCTTTTTTGGCGTCGCCCAATACGGCCGTGCATTTACCGGCGTTGATCAGCGCGATTTCGGGCGATTTGTAGAGCGGATCGCGCAACGCAGCCTCGAACTCGGGAATCGATTCGCGCGGACGTCCGGTCGCGCACAGGAACGCACCCCAGTTGGCGCGGATTTCCGAGTCGTTCGGCGCGAGCCCAAGGGCGCGCTGAAAATTGCTCTCGGCCTTCGACGTCTCGCCGAGCATTGTGTAGACGAGACCGTACACGTTGTAGGTCTTCGCGTAATTCGGCTCGATCTTCTGCGCTTCGTCGAGAACTTCGATGGCCACGTCGAATTGCCCGCGTTCGTAATAGCCGGCCGCGAGATCGGTCTTGATCTGCGCGCGCTGCAGCGGCGTCGCCTCTTGGGCCTTCACCGCCTCGGGCGGAGGCGGATTGGTCGGCGTTTGCGGCGCTTTGGTCGACGCGCATCCGGCGATGAGAATCAAGGCTGTCATGCCGAGAAAAGCGTGCCTGCGCATGGACGAAGATTCCTATTGGTGGGCAGCGATGATGGGAATCCGGCTGCCGAGCTTCCGCTTCACGCGATCCTGCACGCGGCCGGCGAGCTGACCGCATGCCGCATCGATGTCGTCGCC